>NZ_LZJM01000264.1:0-9367 GCF_001667665.1 Mycobacterium sp. E342 | reverse complement strand
CGACCAGCTCCAGCTGCTCCAGCCACTGCAGGGCCAGATAACGGCCCAAGAAACCGGTCGCCCCGGTCAACAGGACCGTCCGCACCTCCGAGCTCGGGCCCGGCAACGACGGCGCGCCGCTCAGCGTCGCCGCATCGATGAACTTGTCCAACGTCAGATCGCTCGCGTAGATCTGGGTGGCGTCACGACCGTGCACCGAGGCGAAGCTGGCCTCCCCACCCTCGGCTTCGTCCGCGCCGCTAGCGTCGTGCTCCGCCCGGTGGCCGAGGCGGCGCACCGTCGGCGCCTCGAACAAGGTGCGCACCGAGAGGTTGGCGTCGAGGGCCGTGTTGATCTCGGCGATCACCCGCATGGCGGACAGCGAGTCGCCGCCGAGGTCGAAGAACGAGTCCTCGACCGAAACCCGCTGCAGCCCAAGGACGTTGGCGTAGATCTCGGCAAGGGTCTCTTCCACCGGGGTGGCCGGGGCCCGGTATTCGCCGCCGGTCTTCTGGTACTCGGGGGCGGGCAGGGCCCGCTTGTCGAGCTTGCCGTTGACCGTCAACGGCAGCGCATCCAGCGCCACCACCGCGACGGGCACCATGTACGCCGGCAGCCGCTCGCCCAACTGGGCCCGGATCTCGGCCGGGTCGGCGGTGCCGGTGATGTAGCCGACCAACCGCTTGTCGCCGGGGCGGTCCTCGCGGGCGATGACCGCGGCCTGCTCGACGCCGGCCAAACCGGCCAGGGCCGCCTGGATTTCGCCGAGCTCGATGCGGTAGCCACGGATCTTGACCTGCTCGTCGACCCGGCCCAGGTACTGCAGCTGGCCGTCGGCGCCCCAGCGGACCAGGTCCCCGGTGCGGTACATGCGCTGGCCGGGCGCCCCGAACGGGCACGCCACGAACCGCGAGGCCGTCAGGCCAGAGCGGCGCGCATAACCGGACGCCACACCGCGACCGGCGATGTAGAGCTCGCCGACGACGCCCTGCGGCGCCGGACGCAGCCACCTGTCCAGCACGAACAGCGCCGCCCCTGGCACCGGAGAGCCGATCGGGGCTCCCGTGTCCGGGCTCAGCGGCGCGCTCATCGCCGCGTACACCGTGCCCTCGGTCGGGCCGTACGCGTTGATCATCACCCGGCCCGGCGCCCACCGGTCCACCACCTCGGGCGGGCAGGCCTCACCGGCGACCACCAAGGCCGTCGCTTCCAGCCCCTCGGGCGAGAGCATGCCCACCGCCGACGGGGTCTGGCTGAGCACCGTCACGTTCTCCGCGACCAGCAGGGCGTGCAGGTCCCTCGGGGAGCCGGCCACGGATTCGGGCACCACGACCAGCCGGCCGCCGTGCAACAGCGCGCCGAAGATCTCGTGCACCGAGACGTCGAACACCAGGGAATGCCACTGCGCCCACACGCCCGGGTCCGGCAGGTCGGCGTGCAGCCTCTCCAGCAGTTGGGTGGCGTTGTGGTGGGTGACGGCCACACCCTTCGGGACACCCGTGGTGCCCGACGTGTAGATCAGGTACGCGATGTCCGCGGCCGTCGGTGCCGGTAGCGCCGTGGCGGGCTGGGTCTCCACCGACGGGTCGTTGACGTCGATGATCAGCAGGTCGGAGCCGTCCAGCCGCGATCGCAGGTCGGCGGTGGTCACCGCGGCGACCGGCGCGGCGTCGGCGAGCACGAACTCGATCCGCGCCGCGGGAACCGCCGGGTCGATGGGCAGGTAGGCCGCCCCGGTCTTGAGCACCGCCAGGATGGCGACGATCGCCTCGGCCGAGCGGGAGAACAGCAGCGCCACGCTTTCGCCCGGGCCCGCGCCGTGCCCGGCGAGCAGGTGGGCCAACCGGTTCGCGGCCGCGTCGAGCTCGCGGTAGGTCATCGAGCGGCCCTCGAACGTCAGCGCCACGGAATCCGGCACGCGGGCCACCTGCTTGGCGAACAGGGCCGGGATCGACTTCGCCGCCCGCACCGGCGCGGTCAGCACCGCCCGGTTGCCCCACTCGTCGAGGCGGGCGCGCTCCCCGCCGTCCAGCACATCCATCGCCGAGAGCCGCTGGCTGGAGTCGGCGGTCATGGCCCCCAACACCCGCTGGAACCGCTCGATCAGCGACTCGATCCCGGCGGTGTCGAAGACGCTGGTGTCGAACTCGACGCGCAGGCCCAGTTCGCGGCCCGGAAGCGCCATGACCGAGAGCGGGTAGTGGTTGTATTCGCGGTTGGTGACGTCGGTGATCGCCAGCTCGTGGAAGCCCAGCGGCACGCTGGTGTCGATCGGGTAGTTCTCGTAGAGGAACAGCGTGTCGAACAGCACGTCGTGGCCCGTGACGCGGTGAATCTCGTTGAGCGCCAGGTGCTCGTGCTCGATCGTGTCGTTGTGGGCGCGCTGCAGTTGTTGCAGCAGCTCGGCGACGGTGGTGCCCGCTGTGACGTTGGCGCGCACCGGCACCGTGTTGATCAGCAGGCCCACCATCGACTCGGCGCCGACCAGATCGGCGGGCCGGCCCGACACCGCGGTGCCGAAGGCCACGTCGTGCTGGCCGGTCAACCGCATCAGCAGCTGCGCCCAGGCAGCCTGCAGCACGGTGTTGATCGTGGTGTGGCAGGACCGAGCCAGCTCGCCCAGCGCGCGCGTCGTCTCCGCGGGCAGCCGGTACGACTCGACGCCGCGCCGGCCCAGGCCCAATCGGGCCGGCGGACCGACGAGCGTGGGGGTGTCGAAGCCGGCCATCACCTCGGCCCACGCCGCCCGGGCGGCCGTGCGATCCTGGGCCGCGAGCCAGGTCAGGTAGCTGCGGTAGGACGCTGGCGCCGGCAACCGCTCGCCGTAGTAGCTGGTGAGGATCTCGCGCAGCATGATCGGCAGCGACCATCCGTCCATCACGATGTGGTGGTTGGTCAGGACGAACCGGTGCCGGTTGTCGGCGGTGCGGATCAACGCCGCCCGGAACGCCGGCCGGTGCGCGAGGTCGCTGACCGCCGCACGCTCGGCGGCGCAGAGCTGTTCGATCTTCTCTTCGGGGTCCAGGTCTTCCGCGCCGAGCTGGACGTAACGCCATGCCATCACCGGGTCGGCCGGGATGACCTGAACCGGCTCGCCGAACTGGGGGCAGAACCGGGCCGCGAGGTTGGGATGCCGGTCAACGACGGTGTGGACGGCCTCGCGCAACCGATGCGCGTCGAGGTCACCGGTCACGGTGATACCGAGCTGCACCGCGTACACGTCGTCGCCGGGGTCGTGCGCGAAGCTGGCGTGGAAGAGCAGCCCCTGCTGCAGCGGGGTCAACGGCAACACGTCGGCGACCGCGTACTGCTGGCACAGGTCGTCGAGTTGCTGCTGGGTCAGCCGGGCGGGGGCGACGTCCGACGGGGTCAGCCCGCCACCGCCGCTGCGCACGTGCGCGCAGATCCCGGCGAGGGCCTCGAACCACAACTGGCTCAACCGGCTGACCTGTTCGTGGTCCAGCGCCGAGGGCGCCCACGTCCAGTTGGCCTGGAGGTGGGGGCCGTCCTCGGTGTCCATGGTCCCGGCGTTGAGGTCGACGGTGTGCATCAACGGCATGGGCAGCGCCGCGCTGGCGGCGCCGGTGAACGACAGGCTGTCCTGGCTGATCCGCCACATCTCGCCCGGCAGGTCGGCGGCCGCGCCCAGGCGACCCAGGTAGTTGAACCCGATCACCGGGTCGGAACCGTCCAGGTCGACCTCGGCGTTCATGTACCGCAGCAGCCCGTAGGTCAGCGGGTCGGGCAGGGCACGCAGCTGTTCCTTGGCCTTCTTCACCAGCACGCCGAGCGCGGGGTCGCCGGCCATCACCTGCGGCCAGTCCAGTTCGCCGACGGTCAGCGCGACCGGGTACTTGGTGGTGAACCAGCCCACGGTGCGGGACAGGTCGACGTGCGGGCCCAGTTCCTCGTGGCGGCCGTGGCCCTCGACGTCGATGCCGATCGGTGCGCCGGTGCCCACGAACCGCGCCCAGGCCAACCCGAACGCGATCAACAAGATGTCCTGCACCCCGGCGTGGAACGCCGAGGGCACCTCACCCAGCAGCATCCGGGTGGTGTCGACGTCCAGCGACACCGACAGCTGCTTGGCCGTCTCGTAGGTGTCGAGGTCGGGGCGCACCGCCGGCAACAGCGCCGGGGTCGCGGCGACCTCACGCCACGCGTCGGCCTGGGCGACGACGTCGGCTCGCTGGGCGTGCTCGGCCAGCATCGCCGACCACCGGGCGAACGACGTCCCGCCCGTCGGCAACGCCACCGGCTGGCCGCTGTGGTGCTGTGCCCACGCGATGTTCAAGTCTTCCAACAGAATTCGCCACGACACCCCGTCGACGGCCAGGTGGTGAATCATCAACGCCAACTGGGCCGTGGCTTCGGCCCACACGGCGCGCAGCATGATGCCCGCCGCGGGGTTCAGCTGCGAGCGCGCAGCCACCAGCGCCGCGTCGGACAACGCGTCGACGGTGTGCATGCACGCGTCCGCCTCGACCGCGCCCACCTCGGGCACGTGCAGCGACCAGCCGCCGGCGCCGTCGTCGTCCACGCGCATCCGCAGGGTGGCGTGCCGGTCCAGCAGCGACTGGAGAACCACCTGGACGTCCTCGCGGGTGACGCCCGCGGGGGCCTGCACGACCATGGTCTGGTTGAACTGGTCGGTGGGACCGTCGACCTGCTGCAGCCAGCGCATGATCGGGGTCGCGATCACCGGGCCGAGGCCCTCGTCGACCACGTCGTCGTCGGAGGCCACGCCTGCCACCCGGGCCAGCCGGGCCACGGTCTGCTCGACGAAGACGTCGCGCGGGCGGCACACCACACCGGCGGCGCGGGCGCGGGCGACGACCTGCATGGACAGGATGCTGTCGCCGCCGAGGTCGAAGAACGAATCGTCGACGCCGACCCGCTCGAGGCCGAGGACCTGGGCGTAGATGGCGGCCAGGGTCTCTTCGACGGCCGTGGTCGGGGCGCGGTATTCACCGGTCGTCTTCTGGTACTCGGGGGCGGGCAGGGCCCGCTTGTCGAGCTTGCCGTTGACCGTCAACGGCAGCGCATCCAGCACCACGACCGCGGCGGGCACCATGTATTTGGGCAGCCGCTCGCCGAGCTGGGCGCGGACCTCGGCGGGGTCGGCGGTGCCGGTGATGTAGCCGACCAGCCGCTTGTCGCCGGGTCGGTCCTCGCGGGCGATCACGGCCGCCTGGTCCACGCCGTCCAGCCCCGCGAGCGCCGTCTGGATTTCGCCGAGCTCGATGCGGTAGCCGCGGATCTTGACCTGCTCGTCGGCGCGCCCCAGGTACTGCAGCTGGCCGTCGACGCCCCAGCGCACCAGGTCGCCGGTGCGATACATCCGCGTCCCCGGCGCCCCGAACGGGCACGCCACGAACCGCGAGGCCGTCAGCCCCGACCGGCGCACGTAGCCGGAGGCCACGCCGCGACCGGCGATGTACAGCTCACCGACGACGCCCTCCGGCGCGGGCCGCAGCCACTTGTCCAGCACGAACAGCGCGGCCCCCGGCACGGGTGAGCCGATCGTCGGCGCCCCCGACTCGGCGGTCAGCGGCGCGCTCATCGATGCGTACACCGTGCCCTCGGTCGGGCCGTACGCGTTGATCATCACGCGCCCCCGCGCCCACCGGTCCACCACCTCGGCCGGGCAGGCCTCGCCCGCCACGATCAGCGCGGTCGAATCCAGGCCGTCCGGCGACAGCATTCCCACCGCCGACGGGGTCTGGCACAGCACGGTGACCTTCTCGGCGACCAGCAGCGCGTGCAGGTCATCCGGGGAGCCGGCCACCGACTCGGGCACCACGACGAGGCGTCCGCCGTGCAGCAGCGGGCCCCAGATCTCCCACACCGACACGTCGAACACCAGCGAGTGCCACTGCGACCAGACACCGGCCTCGGGCAGGTCGGCGGGCAGCTTCTTCAGCAACTGGGTGACGTTCTGGTGGGTGACCGCCACGCCCTTGGGCGTTCCGGTCGTGCCCGAGGTGTAGATCATGTACGCGATGTCCTCGGGGGCCGGGCCCGGCAGCCCCGAGGTGGGCTGTTCGGCCACCGCGGGGTCGTCGACCTCGACGACCAGCAGTTCGAACCCGTCCAGCCGCGGCCGCAGCTCGGCCGTCGTCACCGCGGCGACCGGGGCCGCGTCGCCGAGCATGAATTCCATCCGGGAGGCCGGGACGGCCGGGTCGATCGGCAGGTAGGCCGCGCCGGTCTTGAGCACGGCGAGGATCGACACAATCGCCTCAGCCGACCGCGACTGGAGCAGCGCCACGCTTTCGCCGGGGCCCGCGCCGTGCTCGGCCAGCAGGTGGGCCAGCCGGTTGGCGGCCTCGTCGAGTTCGCGGTACGTCAGCGTGCGGCCGTCGAACGTCAGCGCCGGAGCCTCCGGAACGCGGGCGACCTGCTTGGCGAACAATGCCGGAATCGAGACAGCACCCGTCGCCGGTGCGGTCAGCACCGCCCGGTTACCCCACTCGTCGAGGCGGTCGTGTTCGCCGCCATCGAGCAAGTCGATCGATAACAATCGCCGCCCTGCGCCGACGGTCATGACTGCTCCTCCACATCTGCGGTCATGGCTTCCAGCACGCGCCGGAACCGCTCGATCAACCTCTCGATTCTGCCCTTGTCGAAGACTTCTGTATCGAATTCGACGCGAAGACCCAGTTCGTGACCCGGCACGGCTTGCACCGAGAGCGGGTAATGGTTGAATTCCCGGTTCGTGAAACCGTCGATGGCCAGTTCATCGACGGCCGATAACGCGGCGGTGTCGATTGGATAGTTCTCGTACACGAACATGGTGTCGAATAATTGGTCGTGTCCCGTTACACGATGGATTTCGTTCAGCGCCAGATGCTGGTGCTCGAGCGTGTCGTTGTAGGCGCCTTGTAGCTGGTTGAGCAGGTCGGCGATGGTGGTTTCGGCGCCGATCGTCGCCCGCACCGGCACCGTGTTGATCAGCAGCCCCACCATCTGGTCCGCGCCCGGCAGATCGGTCGGCCGGCCCGAGACCGCCGTCCCGAAGGTGACGTCGTGCTGGCCGGTCAGCCACATCAGCAGCTGCGCCCAGGCGCCCTGCAGCACGGTGCTGACGGTGGTGTGGCACGACCGGGCCAGCTCGCCGAGGGCCCGCGTGGTCTCCGCCGACATCTGGAACGAGGAGACGGCCCGCGGCCCGAGGCTCATCCGGCCGGGCGGCCCGACCAGCGTGGGGGTGTCGAAGCCGGCCAGCACCCGGCGCCACGCCGCCTGGGCGGCGCCGCGGTCCTGCGCGGCCAGCCAGTCGACGAACTTGCGGTAGGGCACGGGGGCGGGCAGCGGTACGCCGTAGTAGGCGGCGAAGATCTCCTGCAGCAGGAGCGGCTTCGACCAGCCGTCGAGCACGATGTGGTGGTTGGTCAGCACGAAGCGGTGCCGGTTGTCGGCGGTGCGGATCAGCGCGGCCCGGAACGGCGGGCGTTCCGCCAGGTCGCACACCGCGGCGCGCTCGGCGGCGCACAGCTGCTGGATCTGCTCTTCGGGCTCGAGGTCTTCGTCGTCGAGTTCGACGTAGCGCCACGCCAGCGGCGGGTCGGCCGAGAGCACCTGCACGGGCTCGCCGAAGTCTTCGATGAAGTGCGCCACCACGTTGGGATGCCGCTTGATCGCGGCGTGCACCGCGTCGCTCAGCCGGTGCGGGTCGAGCGCACCGCTCACGCTGATGTCGAGCTGCACCGCGTACAGGTCGTCGCTCCCGTGCGCGGTGCCGGTGTGGAACAGCAGGCCCTGCTGCAGCGGGGTCAGCGGCAACACGTCGGCGATCGCGAAGCGCTGGCACAGCTCGTCGATGTCGCGCTGGGTCAGCCGGGCGGGGGCCAGGTCCGACGGGGTCAGCCCGCCGCCACCGCTGCGCACGTGGCTGCAAATGCCGCTCAGGGCGTCGAACCACAACTCGCTCAGCCGGCCGACCTGGACCTCGTCGAGCGCCGAACGCGCCCACGTCCAGTTGGCCTGCAGCAGCGGGCCCGCGGCGGTGTCCAGGGTGCCGGCGTTGAGCTCGACGGTGTGCGGCAGCGGCATGGGCACCGCCGTCGCCGCCCCGGCCAACGCGAGGCTGTCCTGGTCGAGGCGCCAGAAGTCGGCGGAGAGTTCGGCGGCGCCACCCAGGCGGCCGAGGTAGTTGAACCCGATCACCGGGTCCGACCCGTCCAGCTCGACGTCCGGGTTCAGATACCGCAACAGCCCGTAGGTCAGCGTGTCCGGCAGAGCACGCAGCTGCTCCTTGGCGTCCTTGACCAGCGCGCCCAGCTCGGCCTCACCGGCGACGACCTGGCCCCAGGACAGGCCGCCGACCTTGAGGGCGACGGGGTACTTGGTGGTGAACCAGCCCACGGTGCGGGACAGGTCGACGTGCGGGCCCAGTTCCTCGTGGCGGCCGTGGCCCTCGACGTCGATGGCGATCGGCGCGCCGGTGCCCACGAACTGCGCCCAGGCCAAGCCGAACGCGATCAACAGGATGTCCTGCACCCCGGCGTGGAACGCGGCGGGAACCTCGCCCAGCAACAAACGGGTGGTGTCGGCGTCGAGCGACACCGACAGCTGTCCCGCGCTGACGAAGGTGTCGATGTCGGGCGCCACTGCCGGCAGCGGCGCCGGCGTCGACGCGATCTGCCGCCACGCCTCGGCGGTGTCGACAACCTCCGGCCTGCGCGCGTGTTCGGCCAGCAGCGACGACCACCGGGCGAACGACATCCCGCCCACCGGCAGCGCCAGCGGCTGGCCACTGTGGTGCTGAGCCCACGCAATGTTCAAGTCTTCCAACAGGATTCGCCACGACACCCCGTCGACGGCCAGGTGGTGGATGACCAACGCCAACTGGCCCGTGGAGGGCACCCACACCGCGCGCAGCATCGCGCCGCTGGCCGGGTTCAGCTGGTCGCGCGCGGCCGCCAGTGCCGTGTCGGACAGGGTCTCGACGGTGTGCACACACCCCGCGGCGTCGACCGCGCCGACCTCGGGCACCCGCAGGGACCAGCCGCCTTCACCGTCGTCGTCGACCCGCAGCCGCAGCATGGCGTGCCGATCCAGCAAAGCCTGCAGGATCAGCACCACGTCGCTCTCGCCCACCCCGGCCGGGGCCTGCACCACCATGGTCTGGTTGAACTGCTCGACCGGGCCGTCGACGCTGTGCAGCCACCGCATGATCGGGGTGGCGACCACCGGGCCGATGCCCTCGTCGACCACGTCGTCGTCGGTGGCCAGCCCGGCGACTCGGGCCAGCCGGGCGACCGTCTGTTCGACGAAGATGTCGCGCGGGCGGCACACCACACCGGCCGCCCGGGCGCGGGCGACGACCTGCATCGACAGGATGCTGTCGCCGCCGAGGTCGAAGAACGAGTCGTCGACGCCGACC
>NZ_LZJM01000263.1:0-502 GCF_001667665.1 Mycobacterium sp. E342 | reverse complement strand
TTCGAACAGCCGACAATCCTTAGCACCCCACCAGCACGGCTCGTACCACTTCGATCAAGCAGTTACCGATTTCGCCCCTTCTGCAAGGAGACGAAATGAGGAGTCGTTTCATCCTTTCGGCGCTCGGGGCTGTAATGGTCGCGTTGGCGGTTGGGTGTGGCGGCGGGCAGGGCGGCGGCCACAACGCCACTTCGGTGGCACCCTCGCCGACACCCACTGTCGGGCCAACGGTGGCGCTCAATCGCATCGATGAGCTGCTCCTGCCGCCGGAAGCGGTCAGCGACATCGTCGGCTCGAAACTCAACTGGACGGGCACGCCTCCGCCTGGCTGGACCAGGCCTCCATTGCCCCCTGTCATCGACGAGGGCAACCCCGAGTGTGGGGCGCTGTTCGGGCTGGACACCAACACGGTTGGCGTGGCCTATACCGCATGGCGAAGCAATCAATACAGGGAAGAAAAGGACACTTCAGGTCATGCGGTCTATCTGGCTGTTGCGACGGT
>NZ_LZJM01000262.1:0-4095 GCF_001667665.1 Mycobacterium sp. E342 | reverse complement strand
CCCCCGACTACACCAGCGCCCCCTATCGCCCGCCAACCAACCCCACCGAGGAAACCCTGGCCGGCATCTACGCCCAAATCCTCGACCTCGACCGCATCGGGATCGACGACTCATACTTCGACCTCGGAGGCGACTCCCTGTCGGCGATACGCCTCATCGCCGCCATCAACACCAGCCTCGATGCCGACCTACCAGTGCGCACCATCTTCGAGGCACCCACCGTGACAAGTCTGAGTCAGCGGCTGCTCACAGGCAGTGCGTCTACCCAAGAAGTACTTCCGGTTCAGACTCTGCAGCACGGCACCGGGGTTCCGTTGTTCTGCATTCATCCCGGCGGAGGAATGAGTTGGCCGTATCAGGCCCTTGGTAATTACTTGGACTGCCCGATTATCGGAATTCAACAAACCCTGCAGAAGGGAGAAGCTGAACCCCGGTCAATTCGGGATATGGCGAAGAACTATGCCGACAGAATCCAAGAGGTTTATCCGGCCGGGCCCTACAATCTTCTCGGCTGGTCCTTTGGTGGTGTGGTCGCCCACGCACTTGCCATCGAGCTTCAGCGACGCGGATGCGTGATCCCACGTCTGATCCTCCTCGACACCCAACCCAGTACGGACAGCTGCGATCCCGCAGCTGACCCCGCTGCAATCGAGAAAAACGTATTGGAAGAGGTCTTGCGGTTCTTCGATATTACGATTCCTGAACAAGCTGAGCCGCTTACCTACGAGCGGGTGGGAGAGCTGGTGTAGTCGGGGGCGGGCAGGGCGTGTTTGTCGAGTTTGCCGTTGACCGTCAACGGCAGGGTGTCGAGCACCATGATCGCGGCCGGCACCATGTAGGTTGGCAGGCGTTGTGCCAGTTGGGTGCGGATCGCGTCGGGTTCTACGGTGCCGGTGATGTAGCCGATCAGGCGGTTGTCGCCGGGGTGGTCTTCGCGGGCGATCACCACCGCCTGGTCGATACCCTCCACATTGGCTAGGGCGGTTTGGATTTCGCCGAGTTCGATGCGGTAACCGCGGATTTTGACTTGTTCATCGGCGCGCCCCACATAGCGCAGCTGGCCGTCGTCGCCCCAGCGGACTAAGTCTCCGGTGCGATACATCCGCGCCCCCGGCGCCCCGGTGAAGGGGCAGGCCACAAACCGGGAGGCGGTCAATCCGGCACGATGCCAATATCCGATCCCTACCCCGGTGCCGGCCACATAGAGTTCGCCGACGACGCCGGTTGGCACGGGCTGCAACCACTGGTCCAAGACGAACAGTGCTGCCCCCGGCACTGGCGTTCCGATTGGCGGCACTCCGGATCTTGGTGTGAGCGGGGCGCTTCTGGACGCACACACTGTGGTCTCGGTCGGCCCGTAGGCGTTGATCATCACCCGTCCGGGTGCCCACCGGTCCACTACTTCGGCCGGGCATGCCTCGCCGGCCACCAGTAACGCCATCGATTCCAATCTGTCGGGGCATAACGTCGCCACCGCAGAGGGGGTCTGGCTCAAGATGTTGACCTGCTGCTCGATCAGCAAAGCATGTAATGCCTCTGGGGAGGTGGTTACCGTTTCGGGCACCACTACCAACCGTGCGCCATGGAGCAGCGCACCCCAAATCTCTTCAACCGAGGCATCGAAGGCATATGAATGCCACTGTGCCCACGCCGGCGCCCGCAGGTGGTTATCAGGTGACTCCAATAGCTGGATCACGTTGTGGTGGGTAATGGCCACGCCTTTGGGCACCCCGGTGGTGCCCGAGGTGTAAATCAGGTATGCCACATCCTCAGCAGCCGGGCCCGGTGGTCGGGTGGCCGGTTGGGCATCGATCACGGGGTCGGTGACATCGATGACTGGCACGCCATGGCCATCTAGCCGTGAGTACAACTCGGTGGTGGTCACCACGGTGGTCGGGGTGGCGTCGGTGAGCAGGAACCCGATCCGCGCGGCTGGCCATCCGGGATCGATTGGCACATAGGCCGCCCCGGACTTGAGCACCGCCAGAATCGCGATGATGGCCTGCGCGCCGCGCTCCATCAGTATCCCCACGTACCGACCGGAGCCGGCGCCCTGGGCAACCAGTAAGTGCGCCAACCGATTCGCGGCCTCATCAAGCTCCCGATACGTCCAGGACCGGTCCCCGAAACTCAGTGCCACCGCCTCCGGGGCGCAGGCGACTTGGGCGGCAAACGCATCCGGAATCGATGCCGTCGACGCGGCGGGGCGGTCCAACACGCCACGGTTACCCCACACCGCCAGGCGGGCATGCTCGTCGACGTCGAGCACCTCGACCGACGACAACAACCGCTGCGGGTCAGCAGTCATCGCCACCAGCACCCGCTGGAATCGGGTGACCAACAGCTCGATGCTGGCGGGGTCGAAGATGTCGGTGCGAAATTCCACCGCCCCACTAATCCCGGCCGGCTCCCCAGATTGTGTCCAGCGTTCGGTCAGAGAAAATGTCAAATCCATGCGGGCGGTGTGGGTTTGCACCGGCAGTGGGCTAGCCTGCAGCTGGTCCCCCAGCGTCTGGCCGGCAATCATGTCCAGGTGTTGCCCGGGCTGGTGTTGCCAGGCCAGCATGACCTGCACCAGGGGGTGGTGGGCCAGGCTGCGGGCCGGGTGCAGCCGTTCCACTAAGACTTCGAAGGGCACGTCTTGGTGCTCGAAGGCGGCTAGGCTGCGGGCGCGCACCTGCCCTAGGAGTTCGGTCACACTGGGGTTGCGGGTCAGATCGACGCGTAGCACCAGGGTGTTGACGAAGAAGCCGACGAGCTCATCCAGGGCGGGGTCGCGCCGGCCGGCGATCGGGAACCCGACGGCCACATCAGTACTGGTGCTGAGTTTGGCCAACAAGACTGCTAGGGCGGTTTGGAGCACCATGAAATTGGTGGCGTTGTGTGCGCGGGCCAGCTGGGTGATCTGCTGCTGCAATTGCGCGGGCCACTCGATCGGGAGGCTGGCCCCGCGATAATCGGCCGCCGCGGGGTAGGGCCGATCGGTGGGCAACGCCAGGCGTTCGGGCATGCCGGCCAGCGCGTGCTGCCAGTACGCCAACTGTCCGCCGATGCGGCTGTGTGGGTCGTCGAGGTCACCGAACTGTTCACGTTGCCAGAGTGTGTAGTCGGCGTACTGCACCGCCAACGGCACCCAATCCGGGGCCTGGCCTTGAGCCCGGGCGGCATAAGCGGCGCCCAGATCGCGGATGAGCGGGGTGATCGACCAGCCATCAGCAGCGATGTGGTGGGCCACGGCCACCAACACATACTCATCGGGGCCCAACCGGAAAAGCTGGGCCCGCAACGGAATCTCGGCGGCTAGATCAAACGCGTAGCTGGTTGCCGCGGCGATGGCCTCCTCGAGGCGCTCGTGCGTCCAGCCGGTCGCATCCACGACGTCCCAGCCGAAGTCGGTCTCCCCGACCGGGATCAGCTGCTGGTGGGGGATCCCGTCGATGGTGGGGAATATGGTGCGCAGGCTTTCATGCCGGCCCACCACATCGGTCAGCGCGGCTCCTAGGGCCTCCACGTCAAGTGGTCCGTGCACGTGTACCGCGATGGGCATGTTGTAGACCGCAGACCGGCCCAGTAACTGGTCGATAAACCATAACCGGGACTGGGCAAACGACAACGGCACCCGCTCTGGGCGCTCCCCGGCCACCAGGGGGGCCAGCCCACCCCCACCCCCGATGGTGGCCTGGATGCGGGGTGCTAACTGGGCGAGGGTGGGCGCCTCGAAGATGGTGCGTACCGACAGGTTGGTATCCAGGCTGGCGTTGATCGCGGCGATGAGCCGCATCGCCGACAACGAATTCCCACCCAACTCGAAGAAGGAGTCATCGATCCCGATCCGGTCCAGACCGAGGATTTGGGCGTAGATGCCGGCCAGAATCTCCTCGGTCAGATTGCCCGGGGCGCGATAGGGGGCGCTGGTGTAGTCGGGGGCGGGCAGGGCGCGGGTGTCGAGTTTGCCGTTGACCGTCAACGGCAAGGCGTCGAGCACCATGATCGCGGCCGGCACCATATAGGACGGCAACCGCTGCGCGAGTTGGGTGCGGATGGTGGCCGGATCCACGATCCCCGAAGCGGATTCGGTGATGTAGCCGATCAGGC
>NZ_LZJM01000261.1:0-903 GCF_001667665.1 Mycobacterium sp. E342 | reverse complement strand
ACACGTGTGGGGACCGGTCCTGGACGTATCGGGAGCTTGATGAGGCGGCGAATCGGTTAGCGCACTTACTCGTTGCTCGTGGGGCGGGTCCGGGTGGGTGTGTGGGGTTGTTGTTGCCGCGCGGCGCGCAGGCGATCGTGGCGATGTTGGCGGTGCTCAAGTCGGGGGCGGCCTATGTGCCAATGGATCCGGGCTTGCCCGCGGCCCGGGTGGGGTTCCTGGTGGCTGACGCCGCCCCGGTCGCGGTACTGACCACCACCGAGTTGCGCTCGCGGCTGGATGGTCATGGCGTGGCGGTGATTGATGTCAGTGATCCCGTGATCGATGCCCAACCGGCCACCCGACCACCGGGCCCGGCTGCTGAGGATGTGGCGTATTTGATTTACACCTCGGGCACTACCGGGGTGCCTAAAGGTGTTGCCGTTACCCATGGCAACGTGACCCAGCTGTTGGCGTCGCTGGATGGTGCGGTGGAGCGGGTGGGGGTGTGGTCGCAGTGGCATTCGTATTCCTTTGATGTGTCGGTGTGGGAGATTTTCGGTGCGCTGTTGGGTGGGGGCCGGTTGGTGGTGGTGCCCGAGGCGGTGGTGGGTTCCCCGGATGATTTGCAGGGCTTGCTGATTGCTGAACGGGTCAGTGTGTTGAGTCAGACCCCGTCGGCGGTGGCGATGCTTTCGCCGCAGGGGTTGGAGTCGGTGGCGTTGGTGGTGGCCGGGGAGGCGTGTCCGGCTGAGGTGGTCAATCGGTGGGCGTCGGGGCGGGTGATGCTCAACGCTTATGGGCCGACGGAGACCACGGTGTATGCGGCGATCAGTGCCCCGCTCACCCCGGGCACGGGGGCTGTGCCGATTGGGTCGCCGGTGTCGGGGGCGGCGCTGTTCGTGCTCGATGGGTGGTTGCGTG
>NZ_LZJM01000260.1:0-1214 GCF_001667665.1 Mycobacterium sp. E342 | reverse complement strand
CTTCACGTAGTAGTGCGCGCCGAGCTCGAGGTCCATTTTCCACTCGATCAGCCCGTAGCCGCCGTCCTCCCAGATCACCACCACCCCGAAAAACTCCTACGGCACGACGACGATGACGACGCGGCCTAGCGACAGCGCCGCCTCTGCGCGTGGTCGAATGGTCCGTGCTATTCCGTCAGCTGGAGTATTTCGTAGCGCTCGCTCAGGAGCGCCACTTCGCGCGCGCGGCGAGCGCTTGCTACGTCTCGCAGCCCGCGCTGTCGGAGGCCATCCGCAAGCTCGAACAGGAGCTCAACGTCCCGCTGGTGCGGCGTGGACAGAAGTTCGAAGGCCTCACTCCCGAGGGCGAGCGGCTGGTGCCCTGGGCCAGACGCATCCTGGCCGACCGCGACGCCCTGCGACAGGAGGTTACGGCGCTGCAGACCGGCCTGACCGGCGAACTGCGGCTCGGGGTGGTGCCCGCTGCCTCGACTACCGTTGCGCTGCTTACCGATCCGTTCGGTGTGGCCCTTGGCGTTTGTGCGGGTGGTCCAGCCGTCGGGTTTGAGCATGCGGTGGTGGGGTCCGCAGGCGAAGGTGAGGTTGTCGATGTCGGTGCGGCGGCACTGGTTCCAGTCGGTGACGTGGTGGACTTCGGAGAGGTAGCCGGGCACGGTGCAACCCGGCGCCGTGCAGCCGCGGTCCTTGGCGTAGAGCATGATTCGTTGTCCGCGGGTGGCGAGTCGCTTGCTGTGATACAGCGCCAAAGGTTTGGCGTTGTCGAAGACCGCCAAATAGTGGTGGGCGTGGCGGGCCAGCCGGATCACGTCGCTGATGGGGAGCCGGGTGCCGCCACCGGTGCGCCCTGTGCCGGCGGCGGTCTGCAGCTCAGCCAGGGTCGTGGTGATGATGATGGAGGCGGGTAAGCCGTTGTGCTGACCCAGTTTTCCCGAGGCCAACAGCGCCCGTAGGCCGGCCAGCAGCCCGTCGTGGTTGCGCTGGGCCGTGCTGCGGGCGTCGCGGTCGATCGCCTCCTGGCTCGGTGCCCCGTCCACGCATGGGGTGTCCTCGAGCGGGTTGCACATGCCGGGTGCGGCGAGTTTGGCCAGCACCGCCTCCACGGTGGCGCGCAACTCCGGGGTGAGCAGGCCGCGCAGCTCGGACATGCCGTCGGGGCCTTGCTTGCCCAAAGTGAGTCCGCGCCGGCGGGCGCGGTCGTCGTCGGTGTAGGTGCC
>NZ_LZJM01000259.1:0-3979 GCF_001667665.1 Mycobacterium sp. E342 | reverse complement strand
GATACTTCAGGCTCCAGCCGGGCCCGCTGGTGGAGTGGTACGACATCGACTACCCCGACGTCGCCGAACTGCGCACCCGGCTCTACCCCGCTGCCCCGCACTGCCACGTCGTCGCCGCGTCGGTTACCGATCCGGCCTGGCTCGCGGAGATACCCAACGACCGGCCTGCGCTGATGATCGCCGAAGGGCTGACCATGTATCTATCCGAACAGAACGGCACAGCGCTGCTGCAACGGATCGTTGACCACTTCGAACACGGCGAGCTGCAATTCGACGCTTTCAACCGGACGGGTATCAAAACGCAGTGGATCAACGCGGTGGTGCGCAGATCGGGATCCAAGTTGAGCTGGGGCATCGACGGCCCGGACGAGATACTCGCGGCGGTGCCCGGAACTCGACTGCTTTCCTGGGTGCGGTGGTTTGAATCGGCCACCTTCGAGCGGCTTCCGCGGGCCTACCACCTGATGGGCAGGGCCATGTCCCTGGTTCCGGCCATGGCCAACATGGCGCAATATCACCGCTACGCATTCGGACCGCCCTGATCGGGAAGCGTCGGGCCCCGGCCCGTGTTGGACCGGTTATCGGCGTATAGGAGGAACCATGAGCCATCCCGAAATCAAAGAGCCGAATGCCGGCCACCCGATCACCATCGAGCCGAACAAGGGCCGGGTGCAGGTCCGCGTCAACGGTGAGCTGGTCGCCGACACGACGGCCGCTCTCGAATTGCGCGAGGCGACTTTGCCTGCGGTGCAATACATTCCGATGAGCGACGTGGTGCAGGACCGGCTGACCCGCACGGACACCAGCACCTACTGCCCGTTCAAGGGGGAGGCTAGCTATTACAGCGTGACCAGTTCGGCCGGAGACACCGTCGAGGACGTGATCTGGACCTACGAGCAGCCCTACCAGGCGGTCGCGGCGATCAAGGGGCACGTCGCCTTCTACCCCAACAAGGCCGAGATCAGCGTCTCGGCGTCCTAGCAGATCCACCCGGGCAGAGCGGCCTCGTGAGCCCGGGTGTCGCTGTACAAACGCATCGAGACGATCAACCCGTCGCGGGTGTCGAAGATGCAGACGAACGGGCTGTCGTATTCGACGCCGCCGGTGGTGGTGCCGGTGGCCTGGGCCTCGACCACCACGGTTTCGCCCTCGTTGACACAGCGCACCAGGTCGATGGTCACCTCGAGCTCGGCCTTGCGCCGCGCGACCGTTCGCCGAAAGGTCTCCTTGTCGCAGGAGGCGCGCGTGACGAGTGACCAGTAGGTGAAGTCGTCGCTGAGCAGCCCGAAGCCTTCGTCGAGGTCGCCCCCCTCGCTGGTGCTTTGGAGGAACATCCAGGCCAGTTCGCCCTGCGGGTCATCGAACGGCGTCATCACATCGCAATATTGACTTGGCACATCGTTAACGGTCAATCGGAGAGTCGATCGGTGGAAATCGCGCGCACGGTCACGTTCCCCGGGGCGGTCAGCTTCGGGCACACGCTGGCGCCGCTGCGCCGCGGTTTCGGGGATCCCTGTTTTCAGGCGTCCGGTGACGGCGCGATCTGGCGGACCAGCCTGTTGCCGACCGGGCCCGTCACCGCCCGGATCAGCCGCGCGGCCGTCAACGCCGCCCACTGCGTGGCGTGGGGCGGCGGGGCCCCGGAGTTCATCGAACGGCTGCCCGCGTTGCTGGGCATGCACGACGAAGCTTCGGATTTCGCGCCCGTGGATCCGGTGGTCGCCGACGCGCACCGCCGGGTTCCGCACTTGCGTCTGGGCCGCACCGGGCTGGTGCTGGAGGCCCTGATCCCGGCGATCATCGAGCAGCGGGTGCCCGGCGCCGACGCCTTCCGGTCGTGGCGCCTGCTGGTGTCCAAGTACGGCTCGCCGGCTCCCGGGCCGGCGCCGGTGCGGATGCGGGTGCCGCCACCGGCCGACGTGTGGCGACGCATCCCGTCGTGGGAATTCCATCGCGCCAACGTCGATCCGAGGCGTGCCCAGACCCTGGTGACGTGCGCGCGCCGGGCCGACTCGCTGGAACGGCTGACCTCCCGTCCGGCCGCGGGGGCCCGGGAGGCGTTGATGTCGTTGCCCGGGGTGGGGGAATGGACTGCCGCCGAGACGGCCCAGCGGGCGTTCGGTGATGCCGACGCGCTGTCGGTGAGCGACTATCACGTCCCCAAGATGATCGGCTGGACGCTACTGGGCCGACCGGTCGACGACGCGGGCATGCTCGAACTGCTCGAGCCGATGCGGCCGCACCGCCACCGCGTGGTCCGGTTGCTCGAGGCCAGCGGGTTGGCCTACGAGCCCCGGCGTGGCCCCCGGCTGCCGGTGCAGCACATCAGCGAACTCTAAACGTGGTCATGGCCTCGCCCGGGCGGCGTTTTCGGCACCGGCCATCGGGTAACCCAAAGCGGAGACGTGACCGTGTGCGAA
Organism: Mycobacterium sp. E342; assembly: GCF_001667665.1. NCBI lineage: Bacteria > Bacillati > Actinomycetota > Actinomycetes > Mycobacteriales > Mycobacteriaceae > Mycobacterium > Mycobacterium sp. E342. Next base: position 1,559 of record NZ_LZJM01000259.1, on the reverse strand, counting down.
ACGGAGGAAATCGATGACACAGTTCACCATCCCGGGGCTCACCGACAAACAGGGAGCGCGGCTGACCGAACTGCTGCAGAAGCAACTGAGCACCTACAACGATCTTCACCTGACGCTCAAGCACGTTCACTGGAATGTGGTGGGACCCAACTTCATTGGTGTGCACGAGATGATCGACCCCCAGGTCGAGGCGGTCCGTGGCTTCGCCGATGACGTCGCGGAACGCATCGCGGCCCTGGGCGGCTCACCGCAGGGCACGCCGGGCGCGATCATCAAAGACCGCACGTGGGACGACTATTCGGTCGGCCGCGACACGGTCCAGGCCCATCTGGCCGCGCTGGACCTCGTCTACACCGGTGTCATCGAGGACATCCGCAAGTACATCGAGGAGACCGAGGAGCTCGACCCGGTCACCCAGGACCTGTTGATCGATCAGGCCGGAAACCTGGAGAAGTTCCAGTGGTTCGTCCGCGCGCATCTGGAGAGCGCGGGCGGAAAGCTGACCCACGAGGGTTCGACCACCGAGAAGGACGCCGCCAGAAGCGCGCGCGGCGCGTCCTAACTGGTTGCCGAATCCGCTTGCTGCACCCCGTCTTTGGGCGTGAGAACGTTGACCCGGTCGCCCTCGGCGAGCCGCAGCGTGGCGTCGGCATCGATGAGTCGCCGGTGGTGCAGTACTGAGACGGCGAAGTGGCCGTCCGGCCACTCGAGGTCACCGAGGGTTCGGCCGACGGCCATCGAGTCGCTCGCCAGGGTGTGTTCGACGATGCAGTACCCATCGAGTTGGCTGTGCGGGTCGTGTTCGGGGAGCGCCGATTGCGGGTCGGCCCACTCGACGGCCTGATGGCCGGCCTCGACGCCGGGCCGGGCGTCGGTGAAGTAGGCGCCGAGCGCGCGTAGCACGTTCTGATTGGTCAGCCACCCTTGTACCGACCGCACCTCGGTGTCGATGACCGGCAGCCCGTCGCGTCCGTAGAGCACGAGCTGGCGCAAGGCCTGAGCGAGGCTGTCATTGGCGAACAGCGCCTGCGGCTCTCGGATACGGGTGACGGGGCCGAGCAAGCCGGTCAGGTCGCGATCGGTGTGCCCGACCGGACGGGTCAGATCCACCGGGACGGCGAACCGGTGCATGGCGTCGGCCGCGGTGAGGTCAGCAAGCGCGTTGGCGGGGGTGGGGCGGTCGATGTCGATGCCCCGGCGCAGCAGCTTGGTGGTGTAGATGGTGCCGTAGGAAATTCCGCGCGACACCGTCGTCCCGACGGCGACGGCCAACATGACCGGCAGGGTCAGGGTGAAATCCCCGGTCATTTCGACGGTGCTCGCCAGCGCCGTCAGTGGGGCGCGCGCGGCCGAGGCGAACACGGCGCCCATTCCGACGATCGCGTAGAGGGCGGGGTGCCCGACGGCCGTGCCGATCGCCTGCTGGACGAACAGCCCGAAGGCCATGCCGGAGGTGGCCCCCACGAACAGCGAGGGAGCGAACACCCCGCCCGATCCGCCGATGCCGATGGTCAGGCTGCACGCCAGCATCTTCCCGGCGGCGAGGACCACCAAGAACC
>NZ_LZJM01000258.1:0-30181 GCF_001667665.1 Mycobacterium sp. E342 | reverse complement strand
ACCCCGGGTTGGCCAGCTGCGCATGTGGCTGAGCAACTGGGGATTTCGCGGGCAACGGTGTACAAGTGGCTGCGCCGGTATGCCCAGGGCGGCGATGCCGCGCTGGCCGACCGTTCATCGCGGCCGATCCGGATGCCTAACCGCACGAGCCATCGGGTCGAGCAGAAGGTGCTCGCCGCGCGCCGACGCCGTAAACGCGGCGCTGTTGTGCTCGCCGCCGAACTCGACCTGAATCCCTCGACGGTCGGGCGGATCCTGGCGCGCCACCAGGTGCCACATCTGAGTGCAATCGACCCAATCACCGGCGAGGCGGTGCGCTCATCTCGGCGCAGCCCCAACCGCTACGAACACCCCACGCCGGGGGCCATGGTTCATGTCGACGTCAAGAAGCTCGGCCGCATCCCGTCAGGCGGTGGATGGCGGCTGCACGGCCGCGACGCCGCGGTCTCAGTTGCCAACCGGCACAAGAAGACCAAGATCGGCTACGACTACGTCCACACCGCCATCGATGACTACACCCGGCTCGCCTACAGCGAAGTACTCCCCGACGAAAAGGATCCGACGTGCGCGGGGTTTCTCCACCGGGCAGTGGCCTGGTTCGCTGCCCAAGGCGTACGTGTGCGTCGGCTACTGACCGACAACGCGTTGGTCTACCGACACGGCACCGACTGGGGCTGGGTTTGTTCGGCCTGGCAACTCAAACGCCGATTCAGCAAGCCCGGCTGTCCCTGGACCAACGGCAAAGCAGAACGGTTCAACCGGACCCTGCTCAACGAATGGGCCTACGCCCGCCCCTGGACCAACAACACCCTGCGTAGACGCGGTCTTGACCAATTCCTTCGCCGCTACAACACTCGACGAGGCCACTCCGCCCTCGGCGGACGACCACCAATCAGCCGACTCGCTGCCTGACAACAACGTGTCAGGTCACGACAACTAGCCGCCGGCCGTCAGTACCCGCTTGAGCACCTTACCGCCCGCGTTGCGGGGCAGCGCGTCGACGAAGCACACGTCGCGGGGGATCTTGAAGCGCGCCAACCGGTTTCGGACGTATTCCTGGACGTCGTGTTCGGTCAGCGCTGCGCCGGGCCGGACCACGACGTAGGCGCGCAACCGCTGGCCGAACTCCTCATCGTCCACGCCCACGACCGCAACGTCGACGATGTCGGGATGATGCGCGAGCGCGTCTTCGACCTCGCCGGGGTACACGTTCTCCCCGCCGGAGACGATCATCTCGTCGTCGCGGCCGTCGATGAAAAGCCTCCCATCGGAATCGAAATGGCCGACGTCGCCGGTCGACATCAGGCCCCGGATCGACTCCTTGGTGCCGCCGCCGGTGTATCCCTCGAAGGCCAGCACGTTGCCGACGAAGATCCGCCCCGGCGTCCCGGGCGGAACCTCCTGGCCGTCGTCGCCAAGGATCTTGACGACCGATCCGGGCACCACCGCGCCCACGCATCCCGGCGCGACCGCCAAATCGGCGGGCGTGGCGATGGTGGCGTAGGCGACCTCGGTGGACCCGTACATGTTGTAGACCACGGGGCCCAGCGCCTCGAGCGCCCGGGTGGCCAGCGCGGCACCGAGCTGGGAACCGCCGATGAACACGATGCGCAGTGAGGACAGGTCGTGCTCGGCCAGGGCCGCCGGGCCCAGGTCCAGGATGCGCCGCAACATGATCGGCACGACGATCATGGCGCTGGCCCGGTGCGCGGCCACGCCGGCCAGCGCCTGCCGGGCGTCGAAGTGGCGGCGCAGCACCAGGGTCGAGCCCAGCACCATCGCGTACATCGCGTGGCTGAAGCCCATCGAATGAAACAGCGGGACACAGCATTCGGTGACTTCCCGGCCGCGGAACGGGGCCTTGCCGAGCAGACCGCCGACCGGTATCAGCGAGCTGGGTTCCGAACGCGCGGCGCCCTTCGGGGTGCCCGTCGTCCCGCTGGTCGAGATGACGATCTTGGGCCGCCCACCCGACGGGGGCGGCGGGCCGGGATCGCCGCGCTCGATCAGCGCGTCGAGGCTGTCGGGGGCGGGCGTCTGGGTCCAGGCCCGGATCCGGCCCAGCCTCGGCTGCACGCCGGCGACGACGGCGTCGTACTCCTCGTCGTACACCAGCAGGTCGGCGCGTTCCCGGGACAGCATCTCGGCGAGCTGCGCGGCGCCGAAGCCGGTGTTGAGCAGCAGCACACCGGCGCCGCACTTGGCGGCGGCGTACACCGCTTCCAGGAAGCCGCGGTGGTTGCCCACCAGGATCGCCACGCCATGACCCGGGCCCAGGCCGCGCCGCCGCCACTCGTTGGCCAACGCGTTGGTCCGCGCGTCCAGCTCACCGAACGTCAGGGGGCCGCGCTCGTCGATCAGCGCCACCCCGTCGCGGTCGCGCCCGGCGGCGATCGCCGTCGCCGCCCCGAGCAGGCCGTAGCCCCGGAGGGCACGCAGCACCGGGAAGACCTGACCTGGCGCGATCAACCGCAGGCTCCCGGAGCGGGCATAGAGCAGCAGCGACCGCGCTTCCAAACCCGCCCGACCGAAAATTCGCACCGTCTGCACACGTCGATGCTGCCGTCCCGGGCGGCCCCGGATAAGGGCGCAACGCCACTACCGGGTGGGCCTTTGGTCACTATCGTTATGCTGGCTAACGACCGGACGGAAAGGGGTAATGCCGATGACGCGCACCGAGAATGACACCTGGGACCTGGCCACCAGCGTGGGGGCCACCGCCACCATGGTGGCGGCCGGACGGGCCCGGGCCACCCGCGACGGGCTGATCGACGACCCGTTCGCCGAGCCCCTGGTGCGCGCCGTCGGCGTCGACTTCATGACGCGATGGGCCGCCGGGGAGCTCAGCTCCGCCGACGTCGACGAGCCCGGCGCCCCGTGGGGCATGCAGCGGATGACCGACATGCTGGCCGCGCGCACGCGGTACATCGACGCGTTCTTCGCCGAGGCCGGCGACGCCGGCATCCGCCAGGTGGTCCTGCTGGCCTCGGGCCTGGACGCGCGGGCCTACCGGCTGCCCTGGGCGGCGGGCACCACGGTGTTCGAGATCGACCAGCCGCAGGTCATCGAATTCAAGGCCGCCACCATCGCCGAGCTCGGCGCCGAGCCCACCGCCGGGATCCGGGCCGTCCCGATCGACCTGCGCCACGACTGGCCGTCGGCGCTGCGCCGGGCCGGCTTCGACACCGGGCGGCCCGCCGCCTGGGCCGCCGAGGGCCTGCTCGGTTTCCTGCCGCCCGAGGCCCAGGACCGGCTGCTCGACGACATCACCGCGCTGAGCGCCGACGGCAGCCGCCTGGTCGCCGAGGTCTTCATCAACTCCGGCACCAACGGCGACGCCCTCAACGCCGCCAGCCAGAAGTGGCGGGACAACGGCCTGGACATCGCGCTGGGCGACCTGGGCTTCCCGGGCGAGCGCACCGACGCCGCCACCCACCTGGAGCGGCTCGGCTGGCGCACCGTTCGCACACCCCTGAATCAGCTGTTGGCCGACAACGGGTTACCTTTGCAGCGCACCGACCCCGGTGCGCCGTTCGCCCAGAACTACTACTGCACTGGGGTCTTGAACACGGCCGGATGACAGGAACGCCACCCATGGCAGACAGCGCCCCCGCCAAGCCACTTGACGGATTCCGGGTACTCGACTTCACCCAGAACATCGCCGGGCCGCTGGCCGGGCAGGTGCTGGCCGACCTGGGCGCCGAGGTCATCAAGGTCGAGGCGCCCCAGGGCGAGGCGGCCCGGCAGATCACCGCGGTGCTGCCCGGGCGCCCGCCGCTGCCCACGCTGTTCCTGCCGCACAACCGGGGCAAGAAGTCGGTGGCGGTGGACCTCACCGACGAGGAGGCCAAGCAGCAGATCCTGCGGCTGGTCGACACCGCCGACGTGGTGCTGGAGGGGTTTCGCCCCGGCGTGATGGAGCGCATAGGCCTGGGCCCCGACGACGTGCGCGCCCGCAACCCCCGGCTCGTCTACGCGCGGCTGTCGGCCTATGGCGGCAACGGCCCGCACGGCAACAGGCCGGGCGTGGACCTGATGGTCGCGGCCGAATCGGGCATGACCACCGGGATGCCGACGCCGACCGGCAAGCCGCAGATCATCCCGTTCCAACTGGTCGACGCCGCCAGCGGGCACGTGCTGGCCCAGGCGGTGCTGGCCGCGCTGCTCAACCGGGAGCGCCACGGGGTGGCCGACGTGGTGCGCGTCGCCATGTACGACGTCGCCGTCAACCTGCAGGCCGGCCAGCTCACGATCCACCTCAACAAGCCGGCCGAGGCACCCAAGCCCGACGCCACACCGAAACCCAAGAAGCGCAAGGGTGTCGGCTTCGCGACCCAGCCGTCGGACGCGTTCAAGGCGGCCGACGGCTACCTGGTGATCAGTGCGTACGTGCCCAAGCATTGGGCCAAGCTGTGCGAGATCATCGGCCGGCCCGACCTGCTGACCGACGAGCGGTTCATCGACCAGCGTTCGCGCGCAATGAATTACGCCGAGCTGACCGAGGAACTCGAGGCGGCGCTGGCCGCCCGGACCGCGGCCGAATGGGTTGGGCTGCTCCAGGAGGGCGGCCTGATGGCCTGCCTGGCCTACACCTGGAAGCAGGTGGTGGACACCCCGCTGTTCGCGGAGAACGAGCTCGCCCTGCGGGTGGGCAGCGGCGAGGACTCGGTCACGGTGGTCCGCATGCCCGCGCGCTACTCGAGCTTCGACGCGGTGGCCACCGAACCCCCGCCCGCGCCCGGGCAGCACAACGACGCGTTCCTCAACGCGCCGCAGACCACGCCGTAGGCCGTCACAGGCTGGGCAGCCGCACCACTTGGACGAAAAACTCGTCGATCTGCCGGACCGCCTTCATGAACTGGTCCAGGTCGACCGGCTTGGTCACATAGGCGTTGGCATGCAGCTTGTAGCTGCGCAGGATGTCCTCCTCCGCCGAGGAGGTGGTGAGCACGACGACCGGGATGCGGGCCAGGTCCGGGTCGGACTTGATCTGCTCCAGCAGCTGGCGGCCGTCGTATTTCGGCAGGTTCAGGTCCAGCAGGATGAGGTCGGGCCGCGGCGCGTCGGAGAACTTGCCGCGCCGGTAGAGGTAGTCGAGACCCTCCTCGCCGTCGTGCGCCACGTGCAGCCGGTTATTGAGTTTGTTGTGCTCGAACGCTTCTCGCGTGATGAGCTCGTCTCCCGGGTCGTCCTCGACGAGCAGGATGTCGATCGCTCTACCTTCTGCCGTCACTGATGCGCTCCTTCCAAAGCGTCTGAGTCTGCTTGCTCGGCGGGCTCGGGCCCGGCCATGGGCAGGGTGAACTCGAACCGCGTCCCCTCGGTGCGGGAGGTGTCGATCCGAATGGTGCCGCCATGGTGCTCGACGATCTTCTTGACCAGGGCGAGCCCGACGCCGGTCCCGGCGTACACCTCGCGCCCGTGCAGGCGCTGGAAGATGATGAAGACCTTGTCGGCGAACTCGGCCGGGATGCCGATGCCGTTGTCCGACACCGTGATCACCCATTCACCGTCGTGATTGCCGGTGCCCGGCGCGCACTCGATGACGACGCGGGGCGGGCGATCCTTGTGCCGGAACTTCACCGCGTTGCCGACGAGGTTCTGCCACAGCATCGTCAGCAGCATCGGGTCGCCCTTGATCCGCGGAAGCGCGTCGGGGCGCACGATCTCGGCCTGCGACTCATCGATCGCGACGGCCAGGTTGGCCAGGCCGGAATCCAGCGTCGCGTCGAGGTCCACGTCGGTCTCGGTGGTGCCCAGCCGGCCCACGCGCGAGAACGTGAGCAGGTCGTTGATCAGCGCCTGCATCCGCTTGGCTCCGTCGACCGCGAAGCCGATGTATTCGATGCCGCGCTCGTCGAGCTTGTCGCCGTAGCGGCGCTCCAGCAGCTGACAGAACGAGGCGACCTTGCGCAGCGGCTCCTGCAGGTCGTGCGACGCGACGTAGGCGAACTGCTCGAGTTCGGTGTTGGAGCGGCGCAATTCGGCGGCCTGCTCGTCCAGTAGCGCCTGGGCCGACCGCGACACCTCGAGTTCCTCGACCATGCGTTTGCGCATGTTCTCCACATCGATGGCCATGTCGCGAATGTCCTTGGGCCGCTTCGGCGGTGCGATGCTCTCGCCGAAGCTGCCCTGGGTGATCCGCCGGCACGCCGCGGCCAGCGCCGCGAGTGGACGCGCGACCGTGTCGCGGACCAGGAACCCCAGCAACCCGGCTGTGACGAAGAACAGCAACACCATGGCGCCGAACACCCGGTCGCGCCAGGCGTCGGTGTGCTTGAGTTCGGCCGCGGCGACCACCCGCGCCGCCGACAGGTTCGCGTTCTGCCTATCGAAAAGCGTTCGCAGATGGTCGAACTCGGTCTTTCCACGCTCGGCCGACGGCTTGCTCGAGACGTTCTTGCCGTTGGGCAGCACCGTGGCGATGACCGGCTCGGCGTAGCTGGCCCGCCAGTGCGCCGCGGCGTCCTCGATGGCGGCGAGGTCGACGATGAGGTCCGGGCGTTGGCCCAGGCGCCGCCGGATCTCGTCCGCCGCGGCCTGTTCGGCGTGTTGCCCGTCGTAGTACGGCGTGAGGAATTGCCGGTCCCCGGCCAGCAGGTAGCCGCGGATTCCCGTCTCCTGGTCGCGCAGCGCGGCCTGCAGCTGGAAGGCCGCCACGCGCGCCGGCTGGATGCTGTCGACGAGCTGGTGCGTCATGTCGTCCGTGCGGTTCAGCAGCGAGGCGCCGACCACCGCGCCGGCCAGCACCATGACGCCCATGCTGACCAGGACGAGGGCCTGCCACCCGCGCACGGTCAGCTGCGACAGCCGCAAGCGGCGCAACCTGGGGGTCACCCGGTGGTCCGTTCGACCCGCAGGACGGCGATGTCGTCGGTGAGCCCGCCCCGCGGCTGGGCGAGTTGCTGCGCCCCGTCGATGAGCGCGTCGACGAACTCCGGCCCCGGCCGGTTCGCGTGCGACCGGGCCAGCTCGAGCAGGCCGTGCTCACCAAGGCGCTGGGCTCCCGGCCCCGAATACCCCTCGAACAGCCCGTCGGTGAGCAGCAGCAGGCCGTGACCCGGCGGCAGGTCGATCACGTGCCGCGGCCAGTCGTCGTCGGCGCGCAGACCCAGCGCCGGGCCACCCGGCGGCTCCAGCCATTCGACGGTGCCGTCGCGCTGCAACAGCATCCCGGGATGGCCGGCCCGGATGGCGGTGATGCGCGAGCTGTCGGGCGGGATCTCCAGGCTCAGCACGGTCGCGAAAACACCTGTGCCCGTTCGTTCGGAGTGCAGCACGCGCTCGAGCTGCCGCATCAGCTCCACCCCCTGCACGCCGGCGAAGGTGAGCGCGCGGAAGGCGATCCGCAGCGCCGCGCCCAGCGCGGCCTCGTGCGGCCCGTGCCCGGCGACGTCGCCGATCAGGACGTGCACCACCCGGTCGGGCGTCTGGACCACGTCGTAGAAGTCCCCGCACAGCAGCGCGTCCTCGCGGCTCGGCCGGTACCGGGCAACGATGTCGACGCCCGGGTTGTCCAGCAGCAGTGGGGAGGGCAGCAGCCCGCGCTCCAGCAGCGCGTTCTCCCGGGCCCGCAGCCGGGTGGCGTGCAGGTCGGCGGCGATCAGCTCGGCGCGTTTGCGCTCGATCGCGTAGAGCAGCGCGCGCCGCAGCATCTCCGGCTCGACGCGACCCTTGACCAGGTAGTCCTGCGCGCCGGCGGCGACCGCGGAGGCCCCGAAGTACTCGTCGTTCAGTCCGGTCAGCACCACGATCGGCACGGTGGCGTCGCGCTTGGCGATGCGGTCCAGCGCGTCGATGCCGTTGGCGTCGGGCAGGTGCAGGTCCAGCAGCACGCAGTCGGGCCGTGCCGACGCCAGTTCGCGCTCGGCGTGGGCCATCGACTGCGCCCACACCACCCGGATATCGGCGACCGCGTCGGCGATCAGGTCCTCCACCAGCACCGCGTCGGCGCGGTCGTCCTCCACCAACAGCAAAGACAAGGACTGCCAATTCGCCGCGGGGGTCACGGGCGCGCGCACCGGCATCAATTCCCGGTCATTCGCATATGTGCAGAGGTCGCCACGCTGCTCACTTCAGCCCCCTGCCGCCGGTAAGACCCATTCGCACGACTCTACGTCCGGCCCGACACCGCAGAGTGGTTAACCGTCGGAGATCCTATCGGTCAGCGCAGCAGCGCCCGTGACATCACCACGCGCTGAATTTGATTGGTGCCTTCGTAGATCTGGGTGATCTTGGCGTCGCGCATCATCCGCTCGACCGGGAAGTCCACGGTGTAGCCGGCGCCGCCGAACAGCTGCACCGCGTCGGTGGTCACCTCCATCGCGACATCAGAGGCCCAGCACTTGGACGCCGCGGAGATGAATCCCAGGTTGGATTCACCACGCTCGGCGCGCGCGGCCGCGTGATACACCATCAACCGCGCCGATTCCAGCTTCATCGCCATGTCGGCGAGCATGAACTGCACGCCCTGGTTATCACTGATCGGGCGGCCGAACTGCTTGCGGTCCTTGGTGTAGGCGATCGCGGCGTCCAGCGCCCCCTGGGCGATGCCCACCGCTTGGGCGCCGATCGTGGGCCGGGTGTGATCCAGGGTCGCCAGCGCGGTCTTGAAACCGGTGCCCGGCTCACCGATGATCCGATCCCCCGGAATGCGGCAGTTCTCGAAGTACAGCTCGGTCGTCGGTGAACCCTTGATGCCCAACTTTTTCTCTTTGGGGCCAACGGTGAAGCCCTCGTCGTCGGCGTGCACCATGAACGACGAGATGCCGCCTGAGCCCTTGTCGGGATCGGTGACCGCCATGACCGTGTACCACGACGACTTGCCGCCGTTGGTGATCCAGCACTTGGCGCCGTTGAGGATCCAGCCATCCCCGTCGGCCTTGGCCCGGGTACGCATCGACGCCGCGTCGCTGCCGGCCTCCCGCTCGCTCAACGCGTACGACGCCATCGCCGAACCGTCGGCGATCGAGGGCAGCACCTGCTTCTTCAACTCATCCGAGCCGCGCAGGATCAACCCCATGGTGCCCAGCTTGTTCACCGCCGGAATCAACGACGCCGACGCATCAACCCGGGCGACCTCCTCGATCACGATGCACGCCGCCACCGAATCCGCACCCTGCCCGCCGTACTCCTCGGGCACATGCACCGCGTTGAAACCCGACGCGTTCAACGCCGCCAGCGCCTCGTCGGGAAACCGCGAATTCTCATCCACATCCGCGGCGTGCGGGGCGATCTCCTTCTCCGCCAACGCACGAATCGCCGCCCGCAACTCCTGATGCTCCTCAGGCAACTGGAACAGATCGAACGTGGGGTCTCCGGCCCAACCAGCCATCTCGAGCCTCCTCTAGCTACTCGCCGGTAACTTTACCCTGACGCTGTTGTAGCGCTTCATCCTTGGCCCGCACGCTCTCGGCCAGCCGGCCCTGAAACTCGACGATGCGCGCCCGCAGCGCCGGGTCGGACGAGCCGAGAATGCGCACGGCTAGCAGGCCCGCGTTGCGGGCGCCGCCGATCGAGACCGTGGCCACCGGCACGCCCGCCGGCATCTGCACGATCGACAGGAGCGAGTCGAGGCCGTCCAGCCGCGCCAGCGGGACGGGCACCCCGATCACCGGCAGCGGCGTCGCCGACGCGACCATCCCCGGCAGGTGTGCGGCGCCGCCGGCGCCCGCGATGATCACCTCGATGCCGCGGTCGGCCGCGCCGCGCGCATAGTCGAACATCACCTGTGGGGTCCGGTGCGCGGAGACCACCCGAACCTCGGCCGGAATGTCGAACTCGGCGAGCGCCTCGGCGGCGTCCTTCATCACCGACCAGTCGCTGTCGCTGCCCATGATCACGCCGACCCTGGGGTTGCTAGTCATGCGGATCCCATCCGTCCGTCCATTGCCCGTGTGACAACCAGTGTGCCGCGAGCTCGGCGCGCTCCCGCAGCGCGGCCAGCTCCGCCGTGTCGGAGCCCAGGAAATTGACGTGGCCGACCTTGCGGCCGGGCCGTTCCTCCTTGCCGTAGAGGTGAACCCGCGCGTCGGGCATCCGCGCGAACAGGTGGTGCAACCGCTCGTCGACCGTCATCGCCGGCCGCTGCGCGGCGCCCAGGACGTTCGCCATCACCGTCACCGGAGCGATGGCGTCGGTGTCGCCCAGCGGGTAGTCCAGCACGGCCCGCACGTGCTGCTCGAACTGGCCGGTCCGCGCCCCGTCCATGGTCCAGTGCCCGGAGTTGTGCGGCCGCATCGCGAGCTCGTTGACCAGCAGCTCCCCCTCGACCGTCTCGAACAGCTCGACGGCGAACACCCCGACGACGCCGAGCTCGGCGGCCAACCGCAGCGCCAGCTGCTGGGCGGCGGCGGCCACGTCGCCGCGCAGCTCGGGCGCGGGGGCGATCACCTGGACGCAGATGCCGTCGCGTTGCACGGTCTCCACCACGGGCCACGCCGCGCCCTGGCCGAACGGGGAACGCGCGACGAGCGCCGACAGTTCGCGGCGCAGGTTCACCTGTTCCTCGGCCATCACCGGCACCCCATCAGCCAGGAAGGCGGTCGCGATTTCGCGGGCATGCGAGGGGTCGCGGGCCATCCGCACCCCACGCCCGTCGTAACCCCCGCGGACCGCTTTCACGACCACGGGCCCGGCTATCCGCCGGGCGAAGGCGTCGAGTTCGTCGATGGTTGCGATCTCGGCATAGCGGGGCACCGGGACCCCGAGGGCCTCCAGCCGCCGGCGCATGACCAGCTTGTCCTGGGCGTGGACCAGCGCCTGCGGCGGCGGCGCGACGTTGACGCCCTCGGCGACCAGCTTCTCCAGCAGCTCCGCCGGCACGTGCTCGTGGTCGAACGTCAGCACGTGGGCCCCGGCCGCGACCCGGCGCAGGTCCTCCAGATCGGTGTGCGAGCCGATCACGACGTCGGGGGTGACCTGCGCGGCCGGCTCGTCGGCGGCGGTGGCCAGCACCCGCAGCGTCTGCCCCAGGGCGATCGCGGCCTGGTGGGTCATCCGGGCCAGTTGACCGCCGCCGACCATGGCGACCAACGGCGAGACTGCGGGGACGGCTCCGGGCGGGGGTGTACTCGGCACGGCCATCATGGTGTCACGGCGCCGGCGGCGTGTTGACCGGCGGTGACGCCGAAATGTTATGTACGATTTTGCGTCGATTTTGTATGCGTCCGTACACTGACGACTTGTGCCCTTCGCCGAAGCCGCAATCGAGCGTCTGCCCGGGTTTATTCAGCCCTATTTGCTGCGCCACCACGAACTGATCAAATTCGCCATCGTCGGCGGAACGACGTTCGTGATCGACTCGGCGATTTTCTACACCCTCAAGCTGACAATTCTGGACTACAAGCCGGTCACCGCGAAGGTCATCGCCGGCATCGTCGCGGTCATCGCGTCCTACGTGTTGAACCGCGAATGGAGCTTCCGCGATCGCGGCGGCCGCGAACGTCACCACGAGGCGCTGCTGTTCTTCGCGTTCAGCGGCGTGGGGGTGCTGCTGTCCATGGCGCCGCTGTGGTTCTCCAGCTACGTCCTGCAGCTGCGGGAGCCGATGGTGTCGCTGACCGTGGAGAACATCGCCGACTTCATCTCGGCCTACATCATCGGCAACCTGCTGCAGATGGCGTTCCGCTTCTGGGCGTTCCGGCGCTGGGTGTTCCCCGACGAGTACGCGCGCAACCCCGACAAGGCACTGGAGTCCGCGTTGACCGCCGGCGGCATCGCCGAGATGCTCGAGGACGAGATCGAGGGCGGGAACGTCACGCCGCTGCGGGCCTGGCGCAACCGCGCCAGCCGGCTGACTCAGCTGGGCGATTCCTCCGAACCCAGGGTGTCGAAAACCTCGTGATACAGCAGCGCGTGCACCTCGCGCAGCCGCGGAATGTCGTAGAACTCCAACGGATCCTGTGACGCCGATTCGATAATCAGCGTCCCGGTCCGAAACATCCGCTCGGTAATCCGGTCACGGAATTCCACGCTGTTGATCCGCGCCAGCGGGATATCGATCCCGGTGCGGGTCAGCACCCCGTGCCGAAACATCACTCGCCGATTCGTGACCACGAAATGTGTGGTCAGCCAGCTCAGGAACGGCCACAGGGTCAGCCAGCCGACAATGACCAGCCAGATGCCCCAGATGACGGCGTAGATGATGTTCTTGGCCGGCTGACCCCAATGCGTCGAGTTGAGGTAGCCGGACCCGAACGACGCCAGCGCAGTCGCCAGCAGGAGGGCCACGACGGGCCAGATCAGCCGCTTCCAGTGCGGGTGGCGGTGCACGATCACCTGCTCGCCGGCGGCCAGGACGTTATCCGGGTAGCTCACCTGGCGAAAGTTACCGCAAATGCACCACGTCACCGGCCGAAACGACGACGGTCTGTCCGCCGGTCTCGATGCACAGCCTGCCCTGGTCGTCGACCGCGCTCGCCGTCCCGACGACTTCCTTGCCGCCGGGCACCTGCGCGCGCACGCGGTTGCCGATGGTCAGGCTGCGCGCCCGGTAGTCGGCCGCCAGCGCCCAGTCCGCGCCGCGCGCGGCCCGCCAGGCGACGATCCGCCGTCCGAGCTCGGACAGCAGCGCGCACACCAGCCGGGTGCGGTCGGGCGCCCGCACGCCCAGGTCGAGCAGCGAGGTGGCCCCCTCGACGCCGGCGGGGGCCTCGAAGACGTTGAGCCCCACGCCGATCACCACCACCGGCTTCGCCACCTCGGCCAGGATGCCGGCCAGCTTGCCCGGCGCATCGGGGGGGCCGGCCAGGACGTCGTTGGGCCACTTGAGCCCCACCCGAACCCCGTCGAGCAGCGGGGCGAGCGTGTCAACCACCGCCACCCCGGTGGCCAGGGGCAGCCAGCCCCACCCGGCCGTCGGCACGTCGACGATGCTGACGCCCACCGACATCGTGACCTGGGTCCGCGGGCTGGCCGACCAGCCGCGGCCGTGCCGCCCCCGGCCGGCGGTCTGGTGCTCGGCGATCAGCACGGCCCCGGCCACGTCGGTCCCCGAGGCCGCCTGCGCGAGCAGGTCGGCGTTCGTGGAGCCGGTCTGCTCGACGACGTCGAGCCGGCGCCAGCCGAGCCCGGTGCCGATCAGCTCGGCTCGTAATGCGGTCTGGTCCAACGGTGCTGGGAGCTGGTCTCGGTCTGTCACTGGACCCAGCCTAGGACTCAGCGGCGCCGGCGGCTCATGACGTCGAGCATGTCCAAGACGGCCAGGTGACTGAACAGCATGCTGGTTCCGATCGGGTTGCCGCCGCCGGGATAGGCGGTGCCGCTGGGCGCGGCCATCGTGTTGCCGGCGGCGTACAGACCGGGGATGGGATTGCCAGACGTGTCGAGCACCCGGGCGGCGGTGTCGGTGCGCAGGCCGCCCTTGGTGCCCAGATCCGAAATGCCGAAAGCTGCGGCGTGATACGGCGGGCGGTCGATGGGCACCAGTGGCGAGGCGCCACCCGAGAACGCCCGGTCGAAAGCCTCGTCGCCCCTGCCGAAGTCCTCGTCGACGCCGGAGGCGGCGAAACCGTTGAACCGGGCCACCGTCGCCGCCAGTCGCCCACCCGGCACCCCGATCTTGTCCGCCAGTTCCTCCAGGGTGTTCGCGGTGTGCCACAGGCCGGCCGCGACGTACTTCTCGGTCTCGACGATGGGGACGTTGGCCGCCTTCACCGGTGGCACCTCGCCCTCGGAGTCGTCGTAGATCATCCAGTACGGCAACGTGATTGACCCGTCCTGCAGTTGCGCGATGATCTCGCGGCCGGCCCGGTCGTACGCCCGGGACTCGTTGACGAACCGCTCGCCGTCCTGGTTCACGAAGATGCCGCCGGTGAACCACAGCGCGAACGCGGACCGGCCGTCCGGGTGGGTCATGCCCGGCGACCACCACGCCTGATCCAGCAGGTCGGTGTCGGCGCCCGCGGCGATGCCCGCCTGCAGCGCCAGCCCCCGGCTCCCCGGGCCGCCCATGGTGTCTCGTGCGACGCCCGGCACCCCGTATTTGCGCCGCAACTCCTCGTTGTTCTCGAAGCCGCCGGCGGCCAGCAGCACCCCCAGCCGGCTCCGGATCGCACGGCGCTCACCGTGACTCTCGACGATCGCGCCCGTCACGGCCCCCTCGGACATCACCAACTCGACCAGGGCGGTGTCGCGCTGCAGCGACGCCGTCGGGTACTGCCCGATCGCCGTGAGGAACCGCGCGATCAGCGCGCGACCCCCGAGGTAGTAGTCGGAGGGCGGTTCCGCACCGAGCCGGTCGGTGGCCAGCGGCCCGCGGATCACCTCGCGCAGTTCGGGGGCGGCGGCCACCTTCCAGGGCTTCGCCGCGATGTGGCGCTGGCCGTCCAGCCGCGCCTTGGGCGCTTTGCCGTAGTAGTCCGGCCAGGGCAACGGCACGAACTTCAGCAGGGGGTCGGCCTCCAGGTACTCGATCAGGGGGGCGCCGCCGCGGACGTAGGTTTCCTGCAGTTCCCGGGGGGTGCGGTCGCCGACCACGGCGTGGTAGTAGGTGA
Source organism: Mycobacterium sp. E342 (assembly GCF_001667665.1). Lineage (NCBI taxonomy): Bacteria > Bacillati > Actinomycetota > Actinomycetes > Mycobacteriales > Mycobacteriaceae > Mycobacterium > Mycobacterium sp. E342. The sequence continues at coordinate 15,686 of NZ_LZJM01000258.1, read as the reverse complement.
GGGCGTCCTCGATGGTGTCGTCGAAGGAGCCGGGGACGCCGGCCCGCACCAGCACCGGGTTGCACGGGAACCAGACGCCGCCCCCACCGGAGTAGGCGGTGGTCCCGCCGAATTTCGACGTCGCCTCCACCAGCAACACGTCCAGACCCTCGCGCGCCGCTGTGTAGGCACCGGTGACCCCGCCACCGCCCGATCCCGCAACCAGCACATCGCATTCGGCCGCCCAGTCCGCAGTTCCCACCGGGCGGGCGTCCATCAGCGGAGACTACCGCGCCGCTAAGCTCGACTCCCATGACAAGCGTTACCGACCACACCGCGGAGCCCGCAGCCGAGCACACCGTCGACATCCACACCACGGCAGGCAAGCTGGCCGAGCTGCACAAGCGCCGGGAAGAGTCGCTGCACCCGGTGGGCGAAGAGGCCGTCGACAAGGTGCACGCCAAGGGCAAGCTGACCGCCCGCGAGCGCATCCTGGCCCTCCTGGACGAGGACTCGTTCGTCGAGCTCGACGCCCTGGCCCGGCACCGCAGCAAGAACTTCGGCATGGAGAACAACCGCCCGCTCGGTGACGGCGTGATCACCGGCTACGGCACCATCGACGGCCGCGACGTGTGCATCTTCAGCCAGGACGCCACGGTGTTCGGCGGCAGCCTCGGCGAGGTCTACGGAGAGAAGATCGTCAAGGTCCAGGAGCTGGCGCTCAAGACCGGCCGCCCGCTGATCGGCATCAACGACGGCGCCGGGGCGCGGATCCAGGAGGGCGTCGTCTCGCTCGGCCTGTACAGCAAGATCTTCCGCAACAACATCCTGGCCTCCGGCGTGATCCCGCAGATCTCGCTGATCATGGGCGCCGCCGCCGGTGGGCACGTCTACTCCCCCGCCCTGACCGACTTCGTGGTGATGGTCGACCAGACCAGCCAGATGTTCATCACCGGGCCGGACGTCATCAAGACCGTCACCGGTGAGGACGTCACGATGGAGGAGCTCGGCGGCGCGCACACCCACATGGCCAAGTCGGGCACCCTGCACTACGTCGCCTCCGGCGAGCAGGACGCCTTCGACTGGGTGCGCGACCTGCTGAGCTACTTGCCGCCCAACAACGCCACCGACGCGCCGCGTTACCAAGCGGAGGCGCCGGCAGTGCCTATTGAGGACAACCTCACCGAGGAGGACCTCGAGCTGGACACGCTGATCCCGGACTCGGCCAACCAGCCCTACGACATGCACGAGGTGATCACCCGCATCCTCGACGACGACGAGTTCCTGGAAATCCAGAACGGCTACGCCACCAACATCATCGTCGGGTTCGGCCGCATCGAGGGCCGGCCGGTGGGCATCGTGGCCAACCAGCCCACCCAGTTCGCCGGCTGCCTGGACATCAACGCCTCGGAGAAGGCGGCGCGGTTCGTGCGGACCTGCGACTGCTTCAACATCCCGATCATCATGCTGGTGGACGTCCCGGGCTTCCTGCCGGGCACGGGCCAGGAATACAACGGCATCATCCGGCGCGGCGCCAAGCTGCTGTTCGCCTACGGCGAGGCCACCGTTCCGAAGATCACCGTCATCACCCGCAAGGCCTACGGCGGCGCGTACTGCGTCATGGGCTCCAAGGACATGGGCTGCGACGTCAACATCGCCTGGCCGACCGCGCAGATCGCGGTGATGGGCGCCTCGGGGGCCGTCGGCTTCGTCTACCGCAAGCAGCTGGCCGAGGCGGCCAAGGAGGGCAAGGACGTCGACGCGCTGCGCCTGGAGCTGCAGCAGGAGTACGAGGACACGTTGGTCAACCCGTACGTCGCCGCCGAGCGCGGCTACGTCGACGCGGTGATCCCGCCCTCGCACACCCGCGGCTACGTCGGCACGGCGCTGCGGCTGCTGGAACGCAAGATCTCGCACCTGCCCCCCAAGAAGCACGGGAACATTCCGCTGTGAGCGAGGAAGCCGTGAGCGAGGAAGCCGTGAGCGACGAGGCCGTGCAGCCGCACGAGCCGCACATCCACATCCTCAAGGGACACCCCACCGACGAGGAGCTGGCCGCGCTGGTCACCGCGCTCGGCCTGGTGGGCGGCGGCGTCCCCGAGCCCACCGAGCCCGAGCCCACCCGCTGGGGGCTGCCGGTGGACCGGCTGCGGTTCGCGATGTCGAACTACCAGCGGCTCACCATGCAGCAGATGACACACATGAAGCGTTGACCCGCCTGGTCCTCGGGTCGGCCTCGCCGGGCCGCCTGAAGGTGCTGCGGCAGGCCGGCGTCGATCCGCTGGTCGTGGTTTCCGGTGTAGACGAGGACGCCGTCATCGCCGGGCTGGGGCCCGGCGCCGCGCCGGCCGAGGTGGTGTGCGCGCTGGCGGCCGCCAAGGCCGAACGCGTGGCGGGCGAGCTGGACGGGGCCGTCGCCGCGGATTGCGTTGTCCTGGGCTGCGATTCGATGCTGCACCTGGACGGCGAGCTGTGCGGCAAGCCCGGGTCGGCCGACGCCGCGACGGCCCAGTGGCGCGGCATGGCCGGCCGGTCCGGCCGGCTGCACACCGGGCACTGCCTGCTGCGGCTGAGCGCCGGGGCCGTCACCGGCCGCGAAGCGGAATCAGCCTGCACCACAGTGCGTTTCGCCGATCTCTCCGACGCGGACCTGCGGGCTTACGTCGCCAGCGGCGAGCCGCTGGGCGTCGCCGGCGGGTTCACGCTCGACGGGCTGGGCGGCTGGTTCGTCGACGGGATCGACGGCGACCCGTCGAACGTGATCGGCGTGAGCCTGCCGCTGCTGCGGTCGCTGCTGGGCCGCCTCGGGCTGTCGGTCGCCGCCCTGTGGGGGACGAACCAGGCCGGCCGCGAGACTTGAACCACGGCGGCCCGCTATGGCGCGTCGTCGCCGTGGTCCACGTGTCGCGGCATGGCAACGGCGGCCAATGGCGCTGGGGACCCTTGCGGCCCTGGCGGTAGGCTCGGTTGCGTGGCATTACCCCCCGATCCAAGCCCGACGCTGAGCGACTACGCACACCCCGAACGGCTGGTCACGGCCGACTGGGTCTCCGCCCACCTGGGCGCCCCCGGCCTGGTGATCGTCGAATCCGACGAGGACGTCCTGCTCTACGACGTCGGCCATATCCCGGGCGCCGTCAAGATCGACTGGCACACCGACCTCAACGACCCCAGGGTCCGCGACTACATCAACGGCGAGCAGTTCGCCGAGTTGATGGACCGCAAGGGCATCTCGCGCGACGACACCGTGGTCATCTACGGCGACAAGAGCAACTGGTGGGCCGCCTACGCGCTGTGGGTCTTCACGTTGTTCGGCCACCCGGACGTGCGCCTGCTCAACGGCGGCCGCGACCTGTGGCTCCGGGAAGGCCGGGACGTGACGCTGGACGTGCCGACCAAAACCTCCACCGGCTACCCGGTCGTCGCCCGCAACGACGAACCCATCCGGGCCTTCAAGGACGACGTGCTGGCCATCCTGGGCACCCAACCGCTGATCGACGTCCGCTCACCCGACGAGTACACCGGCAAGCGCACCCACATGCCCGACTACCCCGAAGAAGGCGTGCTGCGCGGCGGTCACATCCCCACCGCCCGGTCCATCCCGTGGGCCAAGGCCGTCGACGAGAGCGGGCGATTCCGCAGCCGCGGGGAGCTCGAGGAGCTCTACGACTTCATCACCCCCGACGACAAGACCGTCGTGTACTGCCGCATCGGTGAGCGGTCCAGCCACACCTGGTTCGTGCTCACCTACCTGCTGGGCAAGCCGGGCGTGCGCAACTACGACGGATCGTGGACGGAGTGGGGCAACACCGTGCGCACGCCGATCGTCGGGGGCGAAGAGCCGGGGGACGTTCCCGCCCGATGACCCTGCCCGCCCCGCTGGCTGAGGTGGTGTCCGACTTCGCCGAGGTCGAGGGCCAGGACAAGCTGGCGCTGTTGCTGGAGTTCGCCAACGAGCTGCCCGCCCTGCCCGCCGAATTGGAGGAGCAGGCCATGGAGCCCGTGCCCGAGTGCCAGACGCCGCTGTTCCTCCACGTCGACGCCAGCGACCCGAACCGGGTGCGGTTGCATTTCAGCGCACCCGCCGAGGCGCCGACCACCCGGGGGTTCGCCGCGATCCTGGCCGCCGGGCTCGACGAGCAGCCCGCGGCCGACATTCTGGAGGTCCCCGAGGACTTCTACACCGACCTCGGATTGGCCGCGCTGATCAGCCCGTTGCGGTTGCGCGGCATGTCGGCGATGCTCGCCCGCATCAAGCGGCGGCTGCGCGAGTCCGGTCAAAATACCGGCACCGCCTGATCGGCCCGACGGCGCGGCGCTTAGACTTCCCGGGAGTTGTAAGAAACTCTCTTAAAGAAGCCAACGGCGGAAAACACGTCCGCTTGAGATATGCCAAACAGGAGGCGCAGTGGCTAGTCACGCCAGCTCGAGGATCTCCAAAGTGCTTGTCGCCAACCGCGGCGAGATCGCTGTCCGGGTGATCCGGGCGGCCCGCGACGCGGGCCTGCCCAGCGTGGCGGTGTACGCCGAGCCCGACGCTGACGCGCCGCACGTGCGCCTCGCCGACGAGGCGTTCGCTCTGGGCGGCCAGACCTCCGCGGAGTCCTACCTGGACTTCGGCAAGCTGCTCGACGCGGCGGCGAAGTCGGGCGCCAACGCCATCCACCCCGGCTACGGCTTCCTCTCGGAGAACGCCGATTTCGCGCAGGCGGTCATCGACGCCGGGCTGATCTGGATCGGCCCCAGCCCGCAGTCGATCCGCGATCTCGGTGACAAGGTCACCGCGCGCCACATCGCCGCCCGCGCCCAGGCCCCCCTGGTGCCCGGCACGCCCGACCCCGTCAAGGACGCCGACGAGGTGGTCGCTTTCGCCGAGGAGTACGGCGTGCCGATCGCGATCAAGGCGGCCTTTGGCGGCGGCGGGCGTGGCATGAAGGTCGCGCGCACCATCGAAGAGATCCCGCACCTGTACGAGTCGGCGGTCCGCGAAGCCGTCGCCGCCTTCGGCCGCGGCGAGTGCTTCGTCGAGCGCTACCTGGACAAGCCCCGCCACGTCGAGGCACAGGTGATCGCCGACCAGCACGGCAACGTCATCGTCGCCGGCACCCGCGACTGCTCGCTGCAGCGCCGCTTCCAGAAGCTGGTCGAGGAGGCGCCCGCGCCGTTCCTCACCGACGCGCAGCGCAAGGAGATCCACGAGTCGGCCAAGCGCATCTGCAAGGAGGCGCACTACTACGGCGCCGGGACCGTCGAGTACCTGGTCGGTCAGGACGGCCTGATCTCATTCCTGGAGGTCAACACCCGCCTGCAGGTCGAGCACCCGGTCACCGAGGAGACCGCGGGCATCGACCTGGTGTTGCAGCAGTTCAAGATCGCCAACGGGGAGAAACTGGACCTCACCGAGGATCCCACGCCGCGCGGGCACGCCATCGAGTTCCGGATCAACGGCGAGGACGCCGGCCGCGGCTTCCTGCCCGCGCCCGGCCCGGTCACCCGCTACGACACCCCCAGCGGGCCCGGCGTCCGGCTGGACTCCGGCGTCGAGGCCGGCTCGGTGATCGGCGGCCAGTTCGACTCGATGCTGGCCAAGCTGATCGTGTACGGCGCCACCCGCGAAGAGGCCCTGGCCCGCGCGCGGCGCGCTCTTTCTGAATTCCACGTCGAAGGGCTGGCCACCGTCATCCCGTTCCACCGCGCCGTGGTCTCCGACCCCGCCTTCATCGGCGACGGCGAGAGGTTCTCGGTGCACACCCGCTGGATCGAGACCGAGTGGAACAACACCATCGAGCCCTTCACCGGTGGTGAGCCCCTGGACGAGGAGGACGCCCGGCCGCGCCAGACCGTGGTCGTGGAGGTCGGCGGTCGCCGCCTGGAGGTCTCCCTGCCCGGTGACCTGGCGCTGGCTAATGGGTCAGCCGGCGAGGCCGGTGTCATCCGCAAGAAGCCCAAGCCGCGCAAGCGCGGCGCGCACGGCGGCGCCGCCGCCTCCGGTGACGCGGTGACCGCGCCCATGCAGGGCACCGTGGTCAAGGTCGCGGTCGAGGAGGGGCAGCAGGTCGTGGTCGGCGAGCTGGTGGTGGTCCTGGAGGCGATGAAGATGGAGAACCCGGTCACCGCGCACAAAGACGGCGTGATCACCGGACTCGCGGTCGAGGCCGGCATCGCCATCACCCAGGGCACGGTGCTCGCCGAGATCAAGTGACCGGGCGTTCCTGAGAATTAATACAAGAATCGTTGTAGGCCCGAGGCACCGCGGGTAGGGTCGGGTCAGGTTGAGTTCACAGCCGTGCGGATCACGTCAACGGGGCGCGGGGAAGATGAACTCTCTGCACTTTTCGCTTCATCCGACGCCTGGCGCCTTCCGCAGCACATCCTCCTCTACGGATGGAGTCAGTAATGTCTGTGGCCCAATCTTGGCAACACAGCCGCGCGGCGCAGTTCACCGCGCGCTGGGGCCCCTCGGGGACCCTGATCACGGTCGACGGTGAGCTCGACGCCGCCAACGCCGACCAACTCGCGGCTTACGTCCGCCAGAGCACGGGCCGTTCGCGGCGCGTGATCCTGGACCTTCGCGGACTGAAATTCATTGGCACGGCGGGCTTTTCGGCCTTGCACCGGATCAACGTCGTCTGCTCGGGCGCCCAGGTGGACTGGGCCATGGCGCCGAGCCAGGCGGTGACCCGGCTGCTGCGCATCTGCGACCCCGACGGCACGCTGCCCGTGACGACGCCCATGGCCGAGCCGCTTCTCGAACCGCTGCGGGCGGAAGGCGAAGAGCCCCTGTCCCTACTGCAGTTGGTCGCGCAGCCGCGTTAGCGACTTCGCCAGCAGCCGGGAGACGTGCATCTGGGAGATGCCGACCCGTTCGGCGATCTGGGTCTGCGTCATCGACTCGAAGAACCTGAGCACCAACACCGTTCGTTCCCGTTCCGGTAGCGCCTCGAGCAGTGGACGCAGCGACTCCTGGTCCTCGATCCGGTCCAGGCCGGTATCCACGTCGCCCAGGGTGTCGGCGATGGCGCGGGCTTCGTCCTCGTCGCTGCCGCCTCCGCTGTCGATGGACAGGGTGTTGTACGAGCTGCCCGCCACCAGGCCCTCGACGACCTCCTCGCGGTCCATGCCGAGTTCGGCGGCGAGTTCGGTCGCGGTGGGCGCCCGGCCGAGCCGCTGCGACAGATCCGCGGTGGCGGTGCCGAGGCGCAGGTGCAGTTCCTTCAGGCGCCGCGGCACCTTGACCGACCAGCTGTTGTCGCGGAAGTGCCGCCGAACCTCGCCCATGATGGTGGGCACCGCGAACGACACGAAGTCGGAGCCGGTCTCCACGTCGAACCGGACCACCGCGTTGACCAGTCCCACCCGCGCCACCTGGACGAGGTCATCGCGCGGTTCGCCGCGTCCCTCGAACCGGCGGGCGATGTGGTCGGCCAGGGGCAGGCAACGCTCGACGATCTTGTCCCGTTGACGCTGGAACTCCATCGAGTCGGCGGGCACTGTCGCCAGCTCTCGGAACATGTCCGGGACATCGGCGTACTCGTTCGGGCGCGAGACCGAACCGCCGGCAGCTGGTGGTGTCACCTGCTGGAGGCCGCCCGTCGCGCCGTCAGCGTGATACCGAAGACACTGCCGGTTTGGTTGGGTTCACGACCATCGTGGAAGGTCTGGACGTCGTCGGCCAGCGACGTCAGCACGTGCCAGCTGAAGCTGCCGGGCGCCACCACGTCGTGGGTGTCGCACGCCGCGGACGCTTCCACCACCAGTTGGTCGTCCTGCGGGTCCACCACCACGACCAGGACGGCGTCGGGGGTGGCGCAGCGGATCAACCGGGTGCACACTTCGTCGACCGCGAGCCGCAGGTCCGCCACGGCGTCGAAGTCCAGGTCCTCAAAGGTGCCGATCGCACCGACCAGCGTCCGCAGCATCGCGAGGTTTTCCAGCCGTGCCGCGACGTGCAGTTCGACTGCGCGATGGCCGCGCTGACGTTTGGAGGTGCGCAATCCCGCATCGTTCATCTGGTCTCCCGGCAACGTTTGACTGACATTACTACCGCCCCGCAGACCGCCGTGGACCGTACGTTCGAGCCGATTAGTCACGTTTGCCGCCGGGTATTCGGCGCGATATGGAAGGGCCGGAAGCCACCGAAGCGGTTGGGGCGCGACGGCTCGAACGCATGGCGATAGCAGCCGGGATCGCGCTGGCCGTAGTCGTGGTTCTGGCGGTAAGCATCTATGTCGCTGTCTTCGTGATCCTGTCCCCCATGGGGTGACCACGCTGACGCAACCCTTCCGACACTCATCATGGTGCACACCTGATACCCACTCGACGGTGCCGGTAACCCCCCGCTTCCGCTTCCCCGAAAAAATGGCTCGCCACTCACCCGGAGCGCGGTGCACATGCCGCTAGCTGGCGGGCCACTGCCGGTGTGCCTCGGGGTGTTCGGCGTACCAGCGATCCGCGAGCCGGCGGATCCGCCGGTGTTCTATCGCCACCCATACCAGCCCCAGGACGGCGGCGATAACGGCGAGCACGCCGGCGGTGATGCCCTCGTGTTGGTGACCGCTGCCGAAGGCCGCGAGGCTTCCGCTCGCCCCGACCAGGCCGCCCATCACCAGCAGATAACCGGGCCAGTGCAACACGTCGATCAACGATTCCCCGGCAAGCGGCCGCGTGGTCCTCAGGTGGTCGACGGGGTCATGAAAGGTGTCTCCCATGGCTGCTCCTAGTGGAAATTCGTGACTTGTGCGCAGCTCAATACGGGTTGCACCTTCAACGGTAGATCCACCGGAAGGCTTTTGGCGAGACCCTCCTCAGAGGGCCAGCGCCTGACCGGCGATCGGGGCCACGCCGAGGGCGACCATGAGCACCATCAGCGTGAACAAGAACCAGCCCGCGCCGTGCCATGCCCACCAGGTGCCCTGCGCCTTCCACACTTGGTACGTGCGCAGGAACGCCCACAGCCCGGCCGCCAGCAGGATCAGCGGTCCACCCAGCGCCAGCAAAGTCCGCTGCGGAGCGCCGCAGGCCACCGTGTCGACGCCGGTGCCCGGGCAGGTGCTCACCCACAACGCGGCCAACACCAGGAAGCCGACCGCCGCGGCGGCGGCCAGCACCGCGAACCGGACGGCGGCGCGGACCTCGCCGTCTTCCTGTCCCAAGCGATCACCACCCGACCGCTCATCCGCTTTGTGCATCCGTACCCCTCATGTCCCCCACGTCGTTATGCCCACACCGCTTTGTTCATCGTTTGCTGCGTCGCAATAGTTACCGCGCGACGACGAATGGGCCGATGAACTTCGGGGCCCCGAACGCGCCGGCACCAGCGGTATGCGCATGGGGACAAATACCCATTGGAAAAACCGGTAAAACGACCCGATCGCGGCCGGCGGCCCGCGGAGGCCCGCACCCGCGGAGGCGCTGACGCGCGGCGCCACTGACAACACCGTCAATTACAGCCGTGAATCACCGCTGGCCCGGGGCGTGGAGCCCGAATAGACACAAACTAATTGGTGTCTCAGCACCGATGAGTACTATCTCTCACATGCCGACAGCCCGAAGGCGGTTATCCCCCGAGGATCGACGCGCTGAGCTGCTCGCTTTGGGGGCAGAAGTCTTCGGAAAGCGACCCTACGACGAGGTGCGGATCGACGAGATCGCCGAGCGCGCCGGAGTGTCCCGGGCGTTGATGTATCACTACTTCCCCGACAAGCGCGCTTTCTTCGCCGCGGTGGTCAAGGACGAGGCCGACCGGCTGTACGAGACCACCAACATGGACGACGCCACCGGCCTGACCATGTACGAAGAGGTGCGCGTGGGGGTCATGGCCTACATGGCTTACCACGAGCAGAACCCGGAGGCCGCGTGGGCCGCCTACGTCGGCCTGGGCCGGTCGGACCCGGTCCTGCTGGGCGTCGACGACGAAGCCAAGAACCGCCAGCTCGAACACATCATGAGCCGCATCCACGACCTCGTGGCCAAGATCTCGGGCGCCAAGCTGGAGGCGGACGTCGAGCGCGACCTGCGGGTGATCTGCCACGGCTGGCTGGCGTTCACCTTCGAGGTGTGCCGCCAGCGCATCATCGATCCGACGATCGACGCCGAGCGCCTCGCCGACGCCTGCGCGCACTCACTGTTCGACGCCATCGGCCGGGTGCCCGAGATTCCCGACGAGCTGTCCCACGCGATGGCCACGGCTCGAATCGAACCGCGCTAGCCCGCACGCTTGTCGGTGCGCCTTGGCACCATGGTCAGGTGACCACCCGTGACCCGTTAGGCCGGTTCAGCGCGACCACCCGCGAATGGTTCACCAGTACCTTCGCCGGTCCGACCACCGCCCAGGCCCAGGCCTGGGACGCCATCGCCGACGGCGACAACACGCTGGTGATCGCGCCGACCGGATCCGGCAAGACGCTCGCGGCGTTCCTGTGGGCCCTGGATTCCCTGGCCGGTCGCAGCGGTTCGGCCGAGAGGCCGGCAGGCACCCGCGTGCTCTACGTGTCACCGCTCAAGGCCCTGGCGGTCGATGTCGAGCGCAACCTGCGTACCCCGCTGGCGGGCCTCACCCGCATCGCCGAGCGCCACGGCCTGCCGCCGCCCGACATCAGCGTCGGCGTCCGCTCCGGCGACACGCCGCCCGCCGAACGCCGCCAGCTCATCGCCCGGCCGCCCGACGTGCTGATCACCACGCCGGAGTCGCTGTTCTTGATGCTGACGTCGGCCGCGCGCGAGACGTTGGCCGGCGTGCAGACGGTGATCGTCGACGAGATCCACGCCATCGCCGCGGGCAAGCGCGGGGCGCACCTGGCGCTGTCGCTCGAACGCCTGGACGACCTGCGCGAGGGACCACCCGCACAGCGCATCGGGCTGTCGGCGACGGTGCGCCCGCCCGAGGAGCTGGCGCGCTTCTTGTCAGGGGGAAGCCCGACCACCATCGTCGCCCCGCGGGCGGCCAAGAGTGTCGAGCTCACGGTGCAGGTGCCGGTGCCCGACATGGCCAACCTGGCCAACACTCCCCCGCAAGCGGGTGGTACCCCCAGCATCTGGCCGGCCGTCGAGGCGCGGCTGGTCGACCTGATCGAGGCGCACACCTCGACCATCGTGTTCACCAATTCGCGGCGGCTGGCCGAGCGGCTCACCGCGCGGCTCAACGAGATCCACGCCGAACGCCGCGGGATCGAACTGGCGTCGGACGCCAACCGCGGGGTGCCCGGCGGGGCGCCGGCGCACATCATGGGCAGCGGCCAGACCTATGGCGCCGAGCCGCTGCTGGCGCGCGCCCATCACGGTTCGGTCAGCAAGGAGCAGCGCGCCCTGGTCGAGGAGGACCTCAAGCGCGGGCTGCTCAAGGCGGTGGTGGCCACGTCGAGCCTGGAGCTGGGCATCGACATGGGCGCGGTTGACCTGGTGATCCAGGTGGAGGCGCCGCCGTCGGTGGCCAGCGGCCTGCAGCGCATCGGGCGGGCCGGCCACCAGGTCGGCGAGGTGTCGCAGGGCGTGCTGTTCCCCAAGCACCGCACCGACCTGATCGGCTGCGCGGTGACCGTGCAGCGGATGCTCGCCGGCGAGATCGAGACGATGCGGGTGCCCGCCAACCCGCTGGACATCCTGGCGCAGCAGACGGTGGCGGCCGCCGCGCTCGAGCCGTTGGACGCCGACCGCTGGTTCGACACGGTGCGCCGCAGCGCCCCGTTCGCGACGCTTCCGCGCAGCGTGTACGAGGCCACCCTCGACCTGCTGTCGGGCAAGTACCCGTCCACCGAGTTCGCCGAGTTGCGTCCGCGGCTGGTCTACGACCGCGACAACGGCATGCTGACCGCGCGGCCCGGCGCGCAGCGGCTGGCCGTGACCTCCGGGGGCGCCATCCCCGACCGCGGGCTGTTCACCGTATACCTCGCGTCGGAGGCCGAAAAGCCCACGCGCGTAGGCGAACTCGAAGAGGAGATGGTGTACGAGTCCCGGCCCGGGGACGTGATCTCGCTGGGCGCCACCAGCTGGCGGATCACCGAGATCACCCACGACCGGGTGCTGGTGATCCCCGCGCCCGGGCAGCCGGCCCGGCTGCCGTTCTGGCGCGGCGACGGCGTGGGGCGGCCGGCCGAACTGGGCGCCGCGCTCGGCGCGTTCACCGGCGAGCTGGCCGGGCTGGACCGCGAGGCGTTCGACGCCCGGTGCGCTGGCCTGGGCTTCGACGCCTACGCGACCGACAACATGTGGGCGCTGCTGGACGAGCAGCGGACCGCGGCCGGGGTGGTCCCCACCGACACCACCTTGCTGGTCGAGCGGTTCCGCGATGAGCTGGGCGACTGGCGGGTGATCCTGCATTCGCCGTACGGGTTGCGGGTGAACGGGCCGCTGGCTCTGGCGGTGGGCCGGCGGCTGCGGGAGCGCTACGGCCTGGACGAGAAGCCCACCGCCTCCGACGACGGCATCGTGATCCGCCTGCCGGACACGTTCTCCGATTTCGCGTCCGACACCACCGAGAACCCGCCCGGCGCCGACCTTTTCGTCTTCGACGCCGAGGAGATCGACCCGATCGTCACCGCCGAGGTGGGCGGGTCGGCGCTGTTCGCCTCGCGGTTCCGCGAGTGCGCGGCCCGTGCCCTGCTGTTGCCGCGCCGGCACCCCGGGCGTCGTTCGCCGCTGTGGCAGCAGCGTCAGCGGGCCGCCCAGCTGCTGGAGGTGGCGCGTAAATATCCCGACTTCCCGGTGGTGCTGGAAACCGTCCGCGAATGCCTGCAGGACGTTTACGACGTCCCGTCCCTGACCGCGCTGATGGCCGGGATCGCCCAGCGCAAGGTGCGGGTGCTCGAGGTCGAGACGCCGCGGCCGTCACCGTTCGCGGCGTCGCTGCTGTTCGGTTACGTCGGCGCGTTCATGTACGAGGGCGACGCGCCGCTGGCCGAGCGCCGCGCCGCCGCGTTGTCGCTGGACAGCACGCTCCTTGCCGAGCTGCTGGGCCGGGTCGAGCTGCGTGAGCTGCTCGACCCGGACGTCATCGCCGCGACCGGCCGCCAGTTGCAGCACCTGACGCAGGACCGGGCCGCGCGCGACGCCGAAGGGGTCGCGGACCTGCTGCGGCTGCTGGGGCCGATGACCGAGGAGGAGATCGCCGCCCGGGCGGCCGGCGCCGAGGTGGGCGGCTGGCTCGAGGGCCTGCTCGCGGCCCGGCGGGTGCTGACGGTGTCGTTCGCCGGCTGCAGCTGGTGGGTGGCCGTCGAGGACATCGGGCGGCTGCGCGACGGGGTGGGGGCGCCGGTTCCGCTGGGGGTGCCGGCCGCCTTCACCGAGGCGGTCGCCGACCCGCTGGGCGAGCTGCTGGGCCGCTACGCGCGCACCCACACGCCGTTCACCACGGCCGAGGCCGCCGCCCGGTTCGGGCTGGGGCTGCGGGTGACAGCCGACGTGCTGGGGCGGCTGGCCGCCGACGGCCGGCTGGTGCGCGGCGATTTCGTCGCCGTGGAGGGATCCGGGATCTCCGGCGCGACCGGCGGCGAACAGTGGTGCGACGCCGACGTGTTGCGGGTCTTGCGGCGGCGCTCGCTGGCCGCGCTGCGGGCGCAGGTCGAACCGGTGAGCACCGCCGCGTACGGGCGTTTCCTGCCCGCCTGGCACGGGATCGTCTCCCCGGGTTCGTCTGCCCACTCGGGGCTGGACGGGCTGATGTCGGTGGTCGACCAGCTGGCCGGTGTCCGGTTGCCGGCGTCGGCGATCGAACCGCTGATCCTGGGGCCCCGGGTCCGCGACTACTCGCCCGCCATGCTCGACGAGCTGCTCGCCGCCGGCGAGGTGAGCTGGTCGGGCGCGGGGTCGATGTCGGCGGGCGACGGCTGGGTCGCGCTGCACGTCGGCGATTCGGCGCCTTTGACGTTGGCCGCACCCGCCGACATCGACTTCACCGACGCCCACCGCGCGATCCTCGACACGCTGGCCGGCGGGGGCGCGTACTTCTTCCGCCAGCTGGCGCAGAGCGGGATCCCCGAGGGGGAACTGAAAGCCGCGCTGTGGGAACTGATCTGGGCCGGCCGGGTCACCGGTGACACGTTCGCGCCGGTGCGCGCCGTGCTCGGCGGCGTGGGCGGCCGCAAACGGTCCGCACCGGCGCACCGGTCGCATCGGCCGCCGCGCCTGAGCCGCTACAGCGTCGCCCACGCGCAGTCCCGCCCCGCCGACCCGACGGTGGCGGGCCGTTGGTCGGCCCTGCCGGCTCCCGAGCCCGACTCCACGGTGCGCGCCCACTACCAGGCGGAGTTGCTGTTGGGCCGCCACGGCGTGCTGACCCGGGGAGCGGTGGCGGCCGAGGGCGTCACCGGCGGGTTCGCCACGCTCTACAAAGTGCTGAGCACCTTCGAGGAAGCCGGCCGGTGCCAGCGCGGGTACTTCGTCGAGTCGCTGGGCGGCGCCCAGTTCGCCGTCGCGTCGACCGTCGACCGGTTGCGCAGCTACAGCGACGGCATCGATCCCGAGCGCCCGGAATACCGGGCCGTCGTGCTGGCCGCCGCCGACCCGGCCAACCCGTACGGCGCCGCGCTGCCGTGGCCGCCCTCGGGCACGGAGGGGGCCGGGGCCCGGCCGGGCCGCAAGGCCGGCGCGCTCGTCGTCCTGGTGGACGGCCACCTGGCCTGGTTCCTCGAGCGCGGCGGGCGGTCACTGCTCACCTTCAGCGACGACCCGGGCGCCCACCACGCGGCGGCCGCGGCGCTGGCCGACCTGGTCACCGCCCGGCGCGTCGCGTCGATCCTGGTGGAGCGCATCGACGGGGTGCCGGCGCTGCAGCCTCACGCCGGGGGATCGAACCCGGTCGCCGAGGCGCTAGCCGAGGCCGGGTTCGCCCGCACACCGCGCGGACTGCGGCTGCGGTAAGGCTGCGGTCACCATGCCCGAAGGAGACACCGTCTGGCACACCGCGGCCCTCCTGCGCCAGCACCTGGTTGACCGCACCCTGACGCGCTGCGACGTCCGCGTCCCGCGCTACGCGACCGTGGACCTCAGTGGGCAGGCGGTCGACGAGGTGCTCAGCCGGGGGAAGCACCTGTTCATTCGGGTGGGCC
Organism: Mycobacterium sp. E342; assembly: GCF_001667665.1. NCBI lineage: Bacteria > Bacillati > Actinomycetota > Actinomycetes > Mycobacteriales > Mycobacteriaceae > Mycobacterium > Mycobacterium sp. E342. Next base: position 666 of record NZ_LZJM01000258.1, on the reverse strand, counting down.
GGGCCAGCATCCACTCGCACCTGAAGATGGACGGCAGCTGGCGGGTCGGCGACCGCCCGGTCCGGGTCGACCACCGCGCCCGCATCGTCCTGGAAGCCGGCCCCGTCCGCGCCGTCGGCGTGGACCTCGGCGTCCTGGAGATCCTCGACCGTGACCGCGATGGCGACGCCGTCGCCCACCTGGGGCCCGACCTGCTGGGCGAGGACTGGGACCCCGCGCTCGCCGCCGCCAACCTGTCGGCCGACCCGGGCCGGCCGCTGGGCCAGGCGCTGCTCGACCAGCGGGTGCTGGCCGGCATCGGCAATGTCTACTGCAACGAGCTCTGTTTCCTGTGCGGACACCTGCCCACCGCGCCGGTGAGTGCGGTCTCCGACCCGCTCCGGATGGTCTCCCGTGCACGAGACATGTTGTGGCTGAACAGGTTCCGCTGGAACCGCTGCACCACGGGCGACACCCGGACGGGCCGGCAGCTGTGGGTCTACGGGCGGGGCGGGCAGGCTTGCCGACGCTGCGGCACCCCCATCAGCTACGACGGCACCGGCGAGCGGGTCACCTACTGGTGCCCGTCCTGCCAGCGCTGACGCCGCTGGCCCGATGGTGGCGACCCGCAGCGCCCGGCTACGCCGCGCTCGCGATCGCCACTGCCCGATGGTGGCGACCCGCAGC
>NZ_LZJM01000257.1:0-617 GCF_001667665.1 Mycobacterium sp. E342 | reverse complement strand
GTGCTTGCCCCGATGCGTTCAGCCGTCAGCGGCTGACCACGGCCAGGGAGGCGGTCGCCGATCCACTCGTCGAGCCGGCCAATGTCGACAAGGTGTGCGGTGGTGGTCATCGCTCCGAAGATAGCAATCTTGACAGTGAGTGTCAATGATGGCAGGGTATGACGCATGATCAACTTCGAGTTGCCTCATGAGGTTCGTGAACTGCGTGCCCGGGTCGCCACTTTCATCGACGAGGTAGTGCTGCCGGCGGAGCCACAGATCGGCACGCGTCCCTTCTTCGACATCGTCAAGGAGGTCCAGGACAGGGCCCACGCGGAAGGGTTGTGGTGCCCCTTCGTACCGGTGCAGTACGGCGGAATGGGGTTGGGGCACTTGGCCAATGCCGTCGTGCAAGTCGAAGTGGGCCGCGCGTTCAGCCATCTGGGTGCGTGGGCGTTGAACTGCATGGGCCCACAGGACGCGACCATGCTGACCCTCATCGAGCACGGGACCGAGGAGCAGAAGCAGCGCTACCTGGTCCCGCTGGTCAACGGCGATATCCGGGTCTGCTTTGCCATGACCGAAAGAGCCGCCGGCGCCGATGCCACCGGCATGCAGACCAGCGCGGTGCGCGAGGG
>NZ_LZJM01000256.1:0-501 GCF_001667665.1 Mycobacterium sp. E342 | reverse complement strand
GTCGGGTACGCGGGCGCCACCATCCGTGAGATCGCCCGGGCTGCGAACATCACCAGCGCCAGCCTCTACAACTACTTTCCGAACAAGGCGGAGCTGATCAACGCCGCGATAGCGGCGCGCACGGACGTCGCGTTGCCGCGGCTGCGCGCGGCCGCCGCGCGCCCGGGGACCGCCGTCGACCGCATCGAGGCGGTGCTCGACGAATCGGGCCGGCTCATGCGCGAGTATCCCGATCTTGCCGCCTTCGAGTGGGTGATCCGCGCCGAAGGCGCTGTCGCCCGCGATTCGCGGCTCGCGGCCGACTTCCAGGTGTTTCGCGGAATCATCGAGGGTGTCATCGACGATGCCTACCGCCGGGGCGAGCTCGCGCACCGGGCCGACCGCAACGGCATCGTCGAGGCCGTCTACGCGCTGATCTATGGGTTGACGGAGCGGGCGGCCAGTCTGGGCCCGGAGGCTTACGCGGCCACGCTCGCCTCCGCCAAGGACTTGGTCAGGGGG
>NZ_LZJM01000255.1:0-9280 GCF_001667665.1 Mycobacterium sp. E342 | reverse complement strand
ACCACCGCGGCTGGCCCCGCCGCCACCCCCGGAACACGCACCCCGGCACGGCGGTTCCGAACCGGACGGCAGGGACAGCCCGGGCGAGGCCGCCCAGACGGGCGGCCAGTCGGTCGCCGACCTGTTGGCGCGGCTGCAGGTCCAGCCGTCGGAGGGGGGCCGCCGTCGGCGCCGCGACGGCTGAGCTGGGAGCTTCCTCACATTGGGTGCCGCCGGGTGATCGACTACAGTTTGAGTGACCGAACGGTACCCACGGGGTGGGACCGGAACGAACGAAGAAATCTGTGAGGTCGTCTGCGATGGTGCAGTTCGACGGTTTGCGCCCGGCCAGGCTCAAGGTGGGGATCATCTCGGCCGGCCGGGTGGGCACCGCGCTCGGTGTCGCGCTGGAGCGCGCCGACCACGTCGTCGTGGCGTGCAGCGCCATCTCCCACGCGTCCCGGCAGCGGGCGCAGCGTTGGCTGCCCGACACCCCGGTGGTGCCCCCTCCCGACGTCGCCGCCGGCGATGAGCTGCTGCTGCTGGCCGTGCCCGACAGCGAACTCGCGGGCCTGGTGTCCGGGTTGGCCGCGACGTCCTCCGTGCGGCCCGGCACGATCGTCGCCCACACCTCCGGCGCCAACGGCGTCGGGATCCTCGCCCCGCTGACCCAGGACGGATGCATACCGCTGGCGATCCACCCGGCCATGACGTTCACCGGGTCCGACGAGGACATCAGCAGGCTGCCCGACACCTGCTTCGGCATCACCGCGGCCGACGACGTGGGGTACGCGATCGGGCAGTCGCTCGTCCTGGAGATGGGTGGCGAACCGTTCTGCGTGCGCGAGGAAGCGCGGGTGCTGTACCACGCCGCCCTGGCGCACGCGGGCAACCACCTGGTGACGGTGCTCGCCGACGCGCTCGAGGCGTTGCGGGCGGCGCTGCGCGGCAGCGAACTGCTCGGCCAGGAATCCGTCGACGACTCCCCGGGCGGGATCGCCGAACGCATCGTCGGACCGCTGGCCCGGGCGGCGCTGGAGAACACCCTGCAGCGCGGGCAGGCCGCGCTGACCGGCCCGGTCGCGCGCGGCGACGCGGAAGCGGTCGCCGGGCACCTGGCCGCACTGAACCGGCTCGACCCGGAACTGGCGCAGGCCTATCGGGTGAACGCCCTGCGGACCGCCCGGCGCGCCCACGCGCCCGCCGACGTCGTCGAGGTGCTGGCAGGATGAGACCGGGCAAGCCGCCGGCCTTCAAGGCCGGCGAACTCAACGTCTACTCGCGCCCGCGCGACGTCAGCGACGTGAGCCGGGCGCTGCGCCACACCGGCCGTCGGGTGATGCTGGTGCCGACCATGGGCGCGCTGCACGAGGGCCACCTCACCCTGGTCCGCGCCGCCAAGCGGGTGCCCGGCGCGGTGGTGGCGGTGTCGATCTTCGTCAACCCGCTGCAGTTCGGCGCGGGGGAAGACCTCGACGCCTATCCGCGGACCCTGGACGACGACCTGGCGTTGCTGCGCGGCGAGGGCGTCGAAATCGTCTTCGCGCCAACGGCGGCCGAGATGTACCCCGACGGTCTGCGCACCACCGTGCAGCCCGGCCCGCTGGCTGCCGACCTCGAGGGCGGACCGCGACCGACGCACTTCGCCGGCGTGCTGACCGTGGTGTGCAAGCTGCTGCAGATCGTGCGGCCCGACCGAGTGTTCTTCGGCGAGAAGGACTATCAGCAACTGGTGCTGATCCGGCAGATGGTCGCCGACCTCAACATCGACGTCGCCGTGGTCGGCGTGCCCACGGTCCGCGAGGCCGACGGGCTGGCCATGTCGTCGCGCAACCGCTACCTCGATCCGATCCAGCGCGAGGCCGCTGTGGCGGTGTCGGCGGCGCTGACCGCGGCGGCGCACGCCGCCGATGCCGGGCCCCGGGCCGCGCTGGACGCGGCGCGCGCGGTGCTCGACGCGGTGCCCGAGCTCACGGTCGACTACCTCGAGTTGCGCGCCCCGGACCTGGGCCCGTTGGGCGTCGGCAGGGCCGGCCGGCTGCTCGTCGCCGTCCGCTTGGGCAGCACCAGGCTGCTGGACAACATCGCGCTCGAGATCGAAACTTCGCCGGCACCCGTGGGGCCGGACGGATATCGGGACACCCGTGAATCATCTTGGAGGAATTGATGCTACGGACGATGCTCAAGTCGAAGATCCACCGCGCCACCGTCACGCAGGCTGACCTGCACTACGTCGGGTCGGTGACCATCGACGCCGACCTGATGGACGCGGCGGACCTGCTCGAGGGCGAGCAGGTGACCATCGTCGACATCGACAACGGTGCCCGCCTGGTCACCTACGCGATCACCGGCGAGCGCGGCAGCGGCGTGATCGGAATCAACGGCGCCGCGGCCCATCTCGTGCACCCGGGCGATCTGGTGATCCTGATCGCATACGGGACCATGGAAGAGGCCGAGGCGCGGGCCTACCGGCCGCGGATCGTGTTCGTCGACGCCGACAACAAGCCGATCGACCTGGGCGACGACCCGGCTTTCGTCCCCGCAGACGCCGCCGAGCTGTTGGATCCCCGAATCGTTGCGCGGTAACCGTGCTGCTGGCCATCGACGTCCGTAACACCCACACCGTCGTGGGGCTGATCTCCGGGTCCAAGGAGCACGCAAAGGTTGTGCAGCACTGGCGGATCCGGACCGAATCCGAGGTCACCGCCGACGAGCTGGCCCTGACCATCGACGGCCTGATCGGCGACGACTCCGAGCGGCTCACCGGCGCCGCCGCGCTGTCCACCGTCCCGTCGGTGCTGCACGAGGTGCGGATCATGCTCGACCAGTACTGGCCGTCGGTGCCGCACGTGCTGATCGAGCCCGGCGTGCGCACCGGCATCCCGCTGCTGGTCGACAACCCGAAGGAAGTCGGGGCCGACCGAATCGTCAACTGCCTGGCCGCATTCCACCGGTTCCAGAGCGCCGCCATCGTCATCGACTTCGGATCCTCGATCTGCGTGGACGTGGTGTCGGCCAAGGGTGAATTCCTCGGCGGCGCGATCGCCCCGGGCGTGCAGGTCTCCTCGGACGCCGCCGCGGCCCGGTCCGCCGCGCTGCGCCGGGTCGAACTCTCCCGCCCCCGTTCGGTGGTGGGCAAAAACACGGTCGAGTGCATGCAGTCCGGTGCGGTGTTCGGCTTCGCCGGGTTGGTCGATGGCCTGGTCGGGCGCATCCGCGAGGACGTCGAGGGCTTCGCCGGCGACGACGTGGCGGTGGTGGCCACGGGACACACGGCACCGTTGCTGCTGCCCGAGCTGAACACCGCCAGCCATTACGACCAGCACCTGACCCTGCACGGACTGCGGCTGGTATTCGAACGCAACCGGGACGCCCAGCGCGGCCGGCTGAAGACCGCGCGCTGAGTTTTCGCCGCCGAGATTGCCCCAGTGGTCGTGGCTGCGACCGGACAACCACCATGACGGCAACCTCGGCGGGCCGCCAGTAAGAGTCGCCCCACGAGGTCATTTAAGCTGGCACGTCGTGAGTGACGCCAGTGAGGATGCCGCAGTCGACCTGCCCGAGCAGTACCGCATCCGCCGGGACAAGCGCGCTCGCTTGCTGGCGGAGGGCCGCGAACCCTATCCGGTCGCCGTCGAACGCACCCACACCCTGGCGCAGGTGCGCGCCGACCATCCCGACCTGCCGGTCGACACCGCGACCGACGACGTCGTCGGCGTCGCCGGCCGGGTGATGTTCGCTCGCAACTCCGGGAAATTGTGCTTCGCTACCCTGCAGGAGGGCGACGGCACCAGCCTGCAGGTGATGATCAGCCTCGACAAGGTGGGCCGCGAATCGCTAGACGCGTGGAAAGCCGACGTCGACCTCGGCGACATCGTCTACGTGCACGGCAACGTGATCAGCTCACGCCGCGGCGAATTGTCCGTCCTGGCCGATTCCTGGCAAATGGCGGCCAAGTCGTTGCGACCGCTGCCGGTGGCCCACAAAGAGATGAGCGAAGAGGCGCGCGTGCGGCAGCGCTACGTCGACCTCATCGTGCGGCCCCAGGCCCGCACGGTGGCGCGGCAGAGAATCGCCCTGGTCCGCGCGATACGCAACGCGCTCGAACGGCGCGGGTTTCTCGAAGTCGAAACGCCGATGTTGCAGACGCTGGCGGGCGGCGCGGCGGCGCGACCGTTCGTCACGCATTCCAATGCGCTCGACATCGATCTGTACCTGCGGATCGCCCCGGAACTGTTCCTCAAGCGCTGCGTCGTCGGTGGTTTCGACAAGGTCTTCGAAGTAAATCGAGTGTTCCGAAACGAAGGTGCGGATTCCACGCATTCTCCGGAATTCTCCATGCTGGAGACCTACCAGGCGTACGGAACCTATGACGATTCGGCGGTCGTCACCCGCGAGCTTATTCAAGAGGTCGCCGACGAGGCGATCGGAACCCGACAACTGCCGCTGCCCGACGGCACTGTCTACGACATAGACGGAGAATGGGCGTCGATTCAAATGTACCCGTCGCTGTCGGCGGCACTCGGTGAAGAGATCACCCCCGAGACGCCGGTCGACCGGCTATGGGCGATCGCGGAGCGGCTTGGCGTGGAAATCCCCCGCGATCGCGGGTACGGGCACGGAAAGCTCGTCGAGGAACTCTGGGAGCACGCTGTGGGCAACACGCTCACCGCGCCCACCTTCGTGCGGGACTTTCCGGTTGAGACAACGCCTTTGACTCGCCAGCACCGCAGCATCCCCGGCGTGACCGAGAAGTGGGACCTCTATATCCGCGGGGTCGAACTGGCCACCGGGTACTCGGAACTGAACGATCCCGTCGTGCAGCGGGAGAGATTCGCCGAGCAAGCCCGCGCCGCGGCGGCCGGCGACGACGAAGCCATGAAGCTCGACGAAGACTTTCTCGCCGCCCTCGAGTATGCGATGCCGCCTTGCACCGGAACCGGAATGGGTATCGATCGCTTGTTGATGACTTTGACCGGCCTGTCAATTCGAGAGACAGTTTTGTTCCCGATTGTTCGGCCGCACTCCGGTTGAAAAGTGCAACTGTGCGCCTTGCGGCCGGATTGAGTATGCTTCCTTGTTATGGCAGATTGATGACCCGGGGAGGCGCAGCCAATCTGCTCGGCAACTGCTCAGGACGAAATGCGAGGATAAGCTAATGGCGAAAAAAGTGACCGTCACCTTGGTCGATGATTTCGACGGTGCCGGCGCAGCCGACGAAACGGTCGAATTCGGGCTTGACGGGGTGACCTATGAGATTGACCTTTCGTCCAAGAATGCCGCGAAACTCCGCAACGACCTGAAGCAGTGGGTGGAAGCCGGCCGCCGGGTCGGCGGTCGGCGGCGGGGGCGTTCCGGCTCCGGGCGCGGCCGCGGCGCGATCGACCGCGAGCAGAGCGCGGCGATCCGCGAATGGGCCCGCCGCAATGGACACAACGTGTCGACGCGGGGCCGCATCCCCGCCGACGTCATCGACGCGTTCCACGCGGCGACCTGACAAACTGCGAAACCGGCGCCCGGGCTGCAATCGGTCCGGGCGCCGGTTTGTCATTTCGCTCGCGGCGAAAGGCCCGGCCGTGGATTGAGGAAACGAATTGGCACCCGGCCACGTTGGTCCGGTTACGGCACTGTGATCACAGGGGAGATCGCCCGAAACGGGCCCGCGGGTCTTGAACGGCAAGGAACCGCAAGGTTATGCCCCCTGGCAGGCCGACCATTACAGTGGATGGCAGGTATGCGATTCCGGTCCCAACAGGGGCCGGTGGGCCGCTAAGAGGCCAGTACCGATGGTGAGGGAGAGCAGGTAACCACCGATGTTTGAACGTTTTACCGACCGTGCCCGCAGGGTCGTCGTCCTGGCGCAAGAAGAGGCCCGGATGCTCAACCACAACTACATCGGCACCGAGCACATCCTGTTGGGCCTGATCCACGAGGGCGAGGGCGTCGCGGCGAAGTCACTCGAGTCGCTGGGCATCTCGCTCGAGGGCGTCCGCAGCCAGGTCGAGGAGATCATCGGCCAGGGCCAGCAGGCGCCGTCGGGCCACATCCCGTTCACGCCGCGCGCCAAGAAGGTTCTCGAGCTGAGCCTGCGCGAGGCGCTGCAGCTCGGCCACAACTACATCGGCACCGAGCACATCTTGTTGGGCCTGATCCGCGAGGGTGAGGGCGTGGCCGCCCAGGTGCTGGTGAAGCTGGGCGCCGAGCTGACCCGGGTGCGCCAGCAGGTCATCCAGCTGCTCTCCGGCTACCAGGGCAAGGAGGCCGCCGAGGCCGGCACCGGTGGCCGCGGCGGAGAGTCGGGCTCTCCTTCGACGTCGTTGGTCCTCGACCAGTTCGGCCGCAACCTGACGGCCGCCGCGATGGAGGGCAAGCTCGACCCGGTCATCGGCCGCGAGAAGGAAATCGAGCGGGTGATGCAGGTGCTGAGCCGGCGCACCAAGAACAACCCGGTGCTGATCGGCGAGCCCGGCGTCGGCAAGACCGCCGTCGTCGAGGGCCTGGCGCAGGCCATCGTGCACGGCCAGGTGCCGGAGACGCTGAAGGACAAGCAGCTCTACACCCTCGACCTGGGTTCGTTGGTGGCCGGCTCGCGCTACCGCGGTGACTTCGAGGAGCGCCTGAAGAAGGTGCTCAAGGAGATCAACACCCGCGGCGACATCATCCTGTTCATCGACGAGCTGCACACGCTCGTCGGTGCCGGTGCCGCCGAGGGCGCGATCGACGCCGCGTCGATCCTCAAGCCGAAGCTGGCCCGCGGCGAGCTGCAGACCATCGGCGCCACCACGCTCGACGAGTACCGCAAGTACATCGAGAAGGACGCCGCCCTGGAGCGCCGCTTCCAGCCCGTGCAGGTGGGGGAGCCGACGGTGGAGCACACCATCGAGATCCTCAAGGGGCTGCGGGACCGCTACGAGGCGCACCACCGGGTGTCGATCTCCGATGCGGCGCTGGTGGCCGCCGCCACGCTGGCCGACCGCTACATCAACGACAGGTTCCTGCCGGACAAGGCGATCGACCTGATCGACGAGGCGGGTGCGAGGATGCGGATCCGCCGGATGACCGCGCCGCCAGACCTGCGTGAGTTCGACGAGAAGATCGCCGACGCGCGCCGGGAGAAGGAGTCCGCGATCGACGCGCAGGACTTCGAGAAGGCCGCCAGCCTGCGCGACCGGGAGAAGCAACTGGTCGCCCAGCGGGCCGAGCGCGAAAAGCAGTGGCGCTCCGGCGACCTCGACGTGGTCGCCGAGGTCGACGATGAGCAGATCGCCGAGGTGCTGGGCAACTGGACCGGTATCCCCGTGTTCAAGCTGACCGAGGCCGAGACCACCCGCCTGCTGCGGATGGAGGACGAGCTGCACAAGCGGATCATCGGCCAGGAGGACGCCGTCAAGGCCGTCTCCAAGGCGATCCGCCGCACCCGCGCCGGGTTGAAGGACCCCAAGCGCCCGTCGGGTTCGTTCATCTTCGCCGGCCCGTCCGGTGTCGGTAAGACCGAGCTGTCCAAGGCGCTGGCCAACTTCCTGTTCGGCGACGACGACGCGCTCATCCAGATCGACATGGGCGAATTCCACGACCGGTTCACCGCGTCGCGGCTGTTCGGCGCCCCGCCGGGATACGTCGGCTACGAGGAGGGCGGCCAGCTCACCGAGAAGGTGCGGCGCAAGCCGTTCTCGGTCGTGTTGTTCGACGAGATCGAGAAGGCCCACCAGGAGATCTACAACAGCTTGTTGCAGGTCCTCGAGGACGGCCGGCTCACCGACGGCCAGGGGCGCACGGTGGACTTCAAGAACACCGTGCTGATCTTCACCTCGAACCTCGGTACGTCCGACATCTCCAAGCCGGTCGGCCTGGGCTTCACCCAGGGTGGCGGTGAGAACAACTACGAGCGGATGAAGCAGAAGGTCAACGACGAGCTGAAGAAACACTTCCGCCCGGAGTTCCTCAACCGCATCGACGACATCATCGTCTTCCACCAGCTGACCAAGGACGAGATCATCAAGATGGTCGACCTGATGATCAGCCGGGTTGCCAACCAGCTCAAGACCAAGGACATGGCTCTGGAGCTGACCGACAAGGCCAAGGCGTTGCTGGCCAAGCGCGGCTTCGACCCGGTGCTGGGCGCCCGCCCGTTGCGGCGCACCATCCAGCGCGAGATCGAGGACCAGCTGTCGGAGAAGATCCTGTTCGAGGAGGTCGGACCGGGACAGGTGGTCACGGTCGACGTGGACAACTGGGATGGCGAGAGCGCCGGCGAGGACGCGGTGTTCACCTTCACCGGGGCACGCAAGCCGCCGGCCGAGCCGGACCTGGCGAAGGCCGGGGCGCACGCGGCCCCCGAAACGCCGTAGGCGCAATTCGAAACGGGCGGTGTGGCGATCGCGAGCGCGGCGGAGCCGGGCGAAGCGGATCGCCACCACCGGACTGGTCTCTGACGGGACCGCCGCCCGTTTCGCTTGTCCGGCCGCCCGTGGTTTACTGACTTCTGCCCTGACGAGCAACGGAATCTGGTGAAATTCCAGAACGGTCGCGCCACTGTCCACAGTCAGACCCGAAACTCGTCGTCACCAACGGGGACGCGCAATCCCCAGAAGGAGCCGACGGTGTCCGATCGCCAGCGAGTTGTCCGTGTCCGATCCGTTGACCTGTCGGCGGCCAGCGCCGCGCTCTGGTTGACCGCGACGGCGTTCCTGGCGCTGACGGCGCTGTACTTCGTCGGCGTCGAACAGGGCGCCGTATCGCTGTTCGGCGGTGATTCGCACGTGCACGAGTTCCTGCACGACGCGCGCCATCTGCTCGGCTTCCCCTGCCACTGATCCCGTGGAGAAGCGTCTGATCGGACGCGGCCTGCTGGCGGGTGCCATCGGTGCGGCGCTGGCTTTCGTCTTCGCCCGCCTGTGCGCCGAGCCGGTGATCGGTCGCGCGATCGCTTTCGAGGACGGCCGAGCCGATGCCGAGAACGCCCATGGCGTGCACGAGCACGGCGCCGAGCTGTTCAGCCGCGGGGTGCAGTCCAACGCCGGGCTGGGTTTCGGGGTGTTGATCTACGGTGCCGCGGTGGGCGCGCTGTTCGCGGTGCTGTTCTGCGTGGTCGTCGCGCGGGCGAAAGGTATTGGGGTGCGGGCGCTTTCGCTGTTGCTCGCGGCGGCGGCGTTCGTCGCGGTCTACCTCGTGCCGTTCGTGAAGTATCCGCCGAATCCACCGGCGGTGGGGCAGGCGGACACGGTCGGCGTGCGCACCGGCTGGTTTCTGGTGATGATGCTGGCGTCGGTGGTGCTGGCCCTCGCCGCGGTGTGGCTGGCGA
>NZ_LZJM01000254.1:0-13115 GCF_001667665.1 Mycobacterium sp. E342 | reverse complement strand
ACAGCGATGGTGAGCCGCTGCCGTTCACCACCCGACAGCCCGCCGCCCGCTCCGAGCACGGTGTCGTAGCCGTCCGGCAATCGGATGATCCGGTCGTGGATCTGCGCTTGGCGCGCCGCCTCCTCGATTTGCGCCGCGGTGGCGTCCGGGACGGCCAGGGCGATGTTGTCCGCGATGGTGCCGTGCACCAGCTGGGTTTCCTGCAGGACGAACCCCACCTTCGCGTAGAGCTCATCGGCGGTCATCGACCGGATATCCTGTCCGCCAATGCGTATGGCGCCGCTCTCGACGTCGTGGAACCGGGCGAGCAGGGCGGCCAGCGTCGACTTGCCGGATCCGGACGGCTACGACACCGTGCTCGGAGCGGGCGGCGGGCTGTCGGGTGGTGAACGGCAGCGGCTCACCATCGCCCGCGCGATCCTGGCGGACACCCCGGTGCTGATCCTCGACGAGGCCACCGCGTTCGCCGATCCGGAGTCGGAATACCTTGTGCAGCAAGCCCTCAACCGGCTGACCCAGGACCGCACCGTGCTGGTGATCGCCCATCGCTTGCACACCATCACCGGCGCCGATCAGATCGTCGTGCTCGACCACGGCCGGGTCGCCGAACGCGGCGCCCACGACGAGCTGCTGGCCGCCGACGGCCGCTATCGACGGCTGTGGGACGGCGGCCGGCGGGATCGGGTGGTCACGACGGCCCAGGAGGGGGCGCGATGATCCGCACGTGGTTGGGCCTGGTTCCGGCGGATCGCCGCGCCCGGGTGATCGCCTATGCCGCGCTTGCATGGGTCTCGGTGGTGGTGCGGGCGGTGGCCACCGTATTGCTGGTGCCACTAATCGGCGCCCTGTTCGGCGACGCGCCGGGGCGCGCGCTGGCGTGGCTGGCGTGGCTCACCGCCGCCACCGTGATCGGCTGGGGCATCGACACCGCGACTGCGCGCATCGGCTTCGAACTCGGTTTCGCCGTGCTCGACCACAGCCAGCACGACCTGGCGGACCGGTTGCCCCGGGTGCGGCTGGAGTGGTTCACCGCCGAGCGCACCGCGACCGCGCGGCAGGCGATCGCCGCCACCGGGCCGGAACTGGTCGGTCTGGTGGTCAACCTGCTGACACCGCTGACCTCCGCCATCCTGCTGCCCGCGGCCATTGGGCTCGCCTTGCTCCCGATCTCCTGGCAGCTCGGGCTGGCCGCGCTGGGCGGTGTGCCGCTGCTGCTGGCTGCGCTGTGGGCGTCGGGGCGGCTGGCCAGGCGCTCGGATGCCGCGGCCGACGAGGCCAACAGCGTGCTCACCGAACGGATCATCGAATTCGCCCGCACCCAGCAGGCGTTGCGGGCCGCGCGCCGGGTCGAGCCGGCGCGCAGCCTGGTCGGCGATGCCCTGACCGCCCAGCACGGGGCAACCATGCGGTTGTTGTCCATGCAGGTTCCCGGCCAGCTGCTGTTCAGCCTCGCCAGCCAGCTGTCGCTGATCCTGCTGGCCGGGGCGACCGCGGCGATGACCATCAACAAGACCGTCACCGTCCCCGAAGCCATCGCCCTCATCGTCGTGATCGTGCGCTACCTGGAGCCGTTCACCACGATCAGCGAGCTGGCGCCGGCGTTGGAGAGCACCCGCGCCACGCTCGACCGCATTCGTGCCGTCCTCACCGCGCCGCTGATGAACGCCGGGACCGCCACGTTGCCGAGCGCGGCGGCGCCCCGCATCGAGTTCGACGACGTCACGTTCAGCTATGACGGCGCGACCGCACGGGTGCTCGACGGGGTGAGCTTCACCTTGGAGCCCGGCAGCACGACGGCGATCGTGGGGCCGTCGGGATCGGGCAAGAGCACCATCCTGGGTTTGATCGCCGGCCTGCACGAACCCGGTCGCGGCCGCGTCTTGATCGACGGCGTCGACGCGGTGACGCTGGACGCCGAGGCCCGTCGGGCGGCGAGCACCGTCGTTTTTCAGCATCCGTACCTTTTCCATGGGTCGATCCGCGACAACGTGTTGGCCGGTGATCCGGGCGCCGACGAGGAGCGGTTCGCCCGGGCCGTGGCGCTGGCCCGCGTCGACGAACTCATTGCGCGACTGCCCGAGGGCGCTGCCACGGTAGTCGGCGAGGCCGGCTCGGCGCTGTCCGGCGGTGAACGCCAACGGGTCAGCATCGCGCGGGCGCTGCTCAAGCCTGCGCCGATATTGTTGGTCGACGAGGCGACCAGCGCGTTGGACACCGAAAACGAGGTCGCGGTGGTCGATGCGCTGACGCTTGACCCGCGATCGCGCACCCAGGTGGTGGTCGCGCATCGGCTGGCCAGTATCAGCCACGCCGACCGCGTCCTGTTCCTCGACGAGGGCCGGGTGATCGAGGACGGGACGGTCGGCGAATTACTCGCGGCGGGTGGGCGTTTCGACGAGTTCTGGCGCCAGCAGCACGAGGCCGCCGAATGGCGGATTCTCGCCGACTAGCTCACCGTTGTCGACCGCGGCTCTTGCGGTATGCCTTACAGTTTGTCAGTCGGACGGGGCTGTCCGGGTACAGGAGGCGTGCTGTTCATGAGTGCTGTGGTGTCGATTCCGCGGTATCCGGGCGACGTGACCCCGGAGTGGTTGTCGGCCGCGCTCAGTGGGCGTGGCACGTCCGTGGAGGTTGCCGACGTCGACGTGGTCGCCATCGGCACCGGGCAGACCGGCGCAACCTACCGGGTCTCCGCGCGATACGCGACGGATCCCGGCGACCTGCCGCACACGTTCGTCATCAAGCTGCCGGCGCAGGACGACACGGTGCGCGACCGGGTGGTCATCGGATATCGCAGCGAATGCGCGTTCTACTCGTCCGTCGCAGACCGGGTGCAGGTGCCGACGCCGCGCTGCTTCTACTCCGAGATCACCGACGATGCCATGGAATTCGCGTTGCTGCTCGCCGATCAGGCCCCTGCGCTCCAGGGCGATCAGCTCGCGGGGTGCGGGGAGCGAGAAGCGGGCCTCGCGGTCACCGCCCTGGCCGGCCTGCACGCGCCCAGCTGGTGCGATCCGGTCTGGCTGGATTTCCCGGGCATCGCGTTCGGCAGGCCGGATGAAGCGGGCGCGGGCGGCATGGGCGAGGTGGCGAAGATGAGCGCCGACATCACCCTGGACAAGCTGGGTGACCGGATGAGTGCTCAAGACCGCGATACCTTCAGCGGCGCAATGGGTTTGATCACGCCGTGGCTGCTCTCCGAGTACGACCGGTTCGCGCTGCTGCACGGCGACTATCGTTTGGACAACCTGCTGTTCGATCCGGGCCTAACCCGGGTCAGTGTGGTCGACTGGCAGACGCTGGGCGTCGGATTGCCGGCCAGGGATCTCGCCTACTTCACCGCGACCAGTCTCAACCCCGAGCTGCGCGCGAGCATCGAAGAACAGCTGGTCGCCGACTACCATCGCGCGCTCACGGCGGGCGGTGTCACCGGTTACGACGCCGAAACGTGTTGGCGCGATTACCGACTCGGGGTGCTGCAGGCACCGCTGATTTCGGCGCTGGGGTTCGCGTTCGCCGCCGCGACCGAGCGCGGCGACGACATGGTGCTGGCCATGCTGGGCCGCGGTTGTCAAGCGATCCGCGAGCTGGGGACGCTGGAGCTGATCGGCTGAGACCTCAGAGGTCGCCGGTGAAGTCCGCGCTCATCCAGCGGTCCGGGCGGATGGTGTACATGACCTCTTCCACACCCTCCATGCTGCGGATGAACGCCCGCGCGCCTTCCTCGCCGAGGTAGCGGATCGCGATGGCCTCCTGCACGTCGGCGGGTGCGGGCTTGGCGGTGTCGACAACGGTGCCCTCGACCACCACGTACTGGTACGGCACTTCCTCGCGCTGGACCACCAGCGTCACCTTGCCGGCCCGATCGATCAGTCGGGCCTTGCGACTGGCCGCCCCGGTCATGATCCGGACGTTCCCGCCGGGGGTGTAGTCGTACCAGATGGGAACACTGGCCGGCGGCCGGCCGTCGGCGGCGTCGACGGACAGCACCGCCACGTGTGTGTCGGCCAAGAACTCCTGACGTTCGCTCTCGGTGAAGGCTTTCATGTGGCCTGCAATCGCCGCTGCCGCGAATCTATTCCCGAGCCGCCGATCAGTATTGCGTCGACCCCTGGTCGACGGGGATCCGGGCGGCGGTGACCTTGCGGGACTCGTCGCTGGCCAGCCAGCACACGGTGTCGGCGATCTCCTCGGGCTCGGCAACCCAGTCCGGCAGGAACGGCGTGAGCACGTGCGACAGCTGCGGGTTGGTCTCCATGGTCTTGGCCACCGTAGTGACCATGTCGCCCGTTCCCATCGGCGTGTTCACCGGCCCGGGATGAACGCTGTTGACCCGGATCGAATGCTTGCCCAGCTCGGCGGCGAAAGCCCGGGCCATCCCGGTGACGGCGTGCTTGCTGGCGGTGTAGTGAACCATGAACGGCTGCATCTTCATGCCGGCCGCGGAACTGATCAGGATGATGGATCCGCCCCGCCCGCCCTCGATGATCTTGTCCGCGCCGGCCATCACGGTGTTCCAGGTGCCGGTGACGTTGATGTCCATGACATCGCGGAAGTTCTCCGGCGTGATGTCGTTCCAGGCCTGCGGAGCCGCAACGCCGGCGTTGGCGACGATGATGTCCAGCCGCCCGAACGCGGCGACGCCGTCCTCGACGGCCTGGCGGAGTCCCTCGAAGTCGCGCGTGTCCACGACCGAGGCGATGATCCGGCGATTCGTCTCTTCCACCAGGCGGACGGTCTCGGCCAGGTCGTCGGGAGTCGCCGGGTCGTAGGGGACGCAGGACGGGAGCTTGCCGGCGATGTCGACGGCGATGATGTCGGCCCCCTCGCGCGCGAGGCGAACGGCGTGCGCCCGGCCCTGCCCCCGCGCCGCTCCGGTGATGAATGCGACTCTGCCTGCAAGCTTTCCGCTCATAGCTGCTCCTCTGCTGGGGTCGGCCGCCCCGTCAACGCTGTGCCGCCTTGACGAGGTTTGATCCGATGATCAATCGCTGAATCTCGCTGGTGCCCTCGTACAGCCGCAGCAGTCGGACGTCGCGGTAGATGCGCTCGACCGGAACACCGTGCATGTAGCCGCTGCCCCCGTGGATCTGCACCGCGAGATCGGCGACCTTGCCGGCCATTTCGGTGCAGAACAGCTTGGCCGCCGACGGCGCGACCCTGCGGTCTTCGCCCGAGACCCAGAGACGGGCGGCCTCGCGGACCAGCGCGCGGCCGGCCAGCACCCCGGTCTGCTGGTCGGCGATCATCGCCTGCACCAACTGAAAGTGCCCGATCGGCGTGCCGCCCTGTGTCGCGGTGGCGGCGTAGGAGACCGATTCGCCGAGCGCGCGCTGAGCGGCGCCCACCGCGAGGGCGGCGATGTGCACCCGGCCGCGGGCTAGCGAGGTCATCGCCGCTCGATAGCCGATGTCCTCGTTCCCGCCGATCAGCGCGTCGGGTCCGACGCGGACGTCGTCGAATCTGACGTCGGCCGTCCAGGCGCCTTCCTGGCCCATCTTGGCGTCCTTGGCCCCCACCTCGACGCCCGCGGCGTCCGCGGGCACCAGGAAGACGGCGATTCCCGGGCCCTGGTCGTCGGCCGGCCGGGTGCGCGCGAACACCACGAACAGATCGGCGACGGGCGCGTTCGTGATAAAACGCTTCTGCCCAGAGATCACCCAATCGCCGTTGTCGCGAACGGCTTTGGTGCGCAGACCGGCCGGGTTGGAACCGGCGCCGGGCTCGGTCAAGGCGAAGGAGGCGACGACGTCGCCGGACGCCATCGACTCCAGCCAGCGAGCCTTCTGCTCATCGGTGCCGAAGCCGACCAGCACCTGTCCGGCGATGCCATTGTTGGTGCCGAACATCGAACGCAGCGCCAGGGACGTGTAGCCCAACTCCATCGCCAGCTCGACGTCTTGCATGAGGTTGAGGCCCAGGCCGCCCCACTCCTGCGGAATCGCGTAGCCGAACAGGCCCATCTTCTTGGCTTCGTCTCGGAGGTCGTCCGGAACGCGATCCTGCTCGAGGATTTCCTGCTCGCGGGGGACGACGGTGCCGCGGACGAATTGTCTTGTCTGAGCGAGGATCTCTCGGAAATCGTCGTCCGAGACTTCGGCGATTTCGGCGGTGGCCATCGACTCCACGCTCCTCTCCTGGTCCGGGGCACCCCGGTTCAGAGCAGGATCCTATATCAAATATGATATTTGCCTTGAGGGGTGTCCGACGGTGGAGACAACAGTGAAGGATGTGACCAGGTGTCGTTGTTGGCAGGTCAGACCGCGGTAATCACGGGCGGAGCGCAAGGGCTGGGGCTTGCCATCGCGGAGCGCTTTGTCGCCGAGGGTGCCCGGGTGGTGCTCGGCGACGTCAATCTCGAGGAAACCCAGGTCGTGGCCAAGCAATTGGGCGGTGACGACGTCGCGATCGCGGTCCGTTGCGACGTCACGGAGGCGTCCGACGTCGAAACCCTGATCCAAACCGCGGTTGAGCGCTTCGGCACCCTGGACATCATGGTCAACAACGCCGGCATCACGCGCGACGCGACCATGCGCAAAATGACCGAGGAGCAGTTCGATCAGGTCATCGCCGTGCATTTGAAGGGCACCTGGAACGGCACCCGGCTCGCGGCGGCGGTCATGCGAGAAAACAAGCGGGGTGTGATCATCAACATGTCCTCGATCTCGGGCAAGGTCGGCATGGTCGGGCAGACCAACTACTCGGCGGCCAAGGCGGGCATCGTCGGTATGACCAAGGCCGCGGCCAAAGAGCTGGCTTACCTGGGTGTCCGGGTGAACGCGATCGCCCCCGGTTTGATCCGCTCCGCCATGACAGAGGCTATGCCGCAGCGTATTTGGGACTCGAAGGTCGCCGAGGTGCCGATGGGCCGGGCCGGTGAGCCCAGCGAGGTCGCCGGCGTGGCGCTGTTCCTGGCGTCCGATCTGTCGTCGTACATGACCGGCACCGTCATGGAAATCACCGGCGGCCGACACCTATGAGCGCGGTCCGTGAAGCCGTTGTCTGTGAACCCGTCAGGACGCCGATCGGGCGCTACGGCGGGATGTTCAAGTCGCTGACCGCCGTCGACCTGGGCGTCACCGCCCTGAAGGGCCTGCTCGAACGAACCGGCATCGCGCCCGAGGCGGTGCACGACGTCGTACTCGGCCACTGCTACCCCAGCAGCGAGGCGCCGGCGATCGGGCGGGTGGTTGCCCTGGACGCCGGCCTGCCGGTGACGGTTCCCGGAATGCAGGTCGACCGCCGCTGCGGGTCGGGCCTGCAGGCGGTCATCCAGGCCTGCCTGCAGGTGGGCAACGGTGATCACGATCTCGTCGTCGCCGGTGGCTGCGAGAGCATGAGCAACGTCGCCTTCTATTCCACCGACATGCGTTGGGGCGGTGCCCGAACCGGTGTCCGCGTGCATGACGGGCTCGCGCGAGGACGCACCACCGCCGGCGGGCGCCACCACCCGGTGCCCGGCGGCATGCTGGAGACGGCCGAGAATTTGCGCCGCCAGTACGGCATCTCCCGTCTGGAGCAGGACGAGCTCGCCGTGCGGTCGCACCAGCGGGCGGTGGCCGCGCAGAAGGACGGGATCCTGGCGGAGGAGATCATCCCGGTGGCGGTGCGCACGCGCCAGGGCGAGGAGCTGATCGACACCGATGAGCATCCGCGCCCCGACACCTCGGTGGAATCGTTGGGCAAGCTCAAACCCGTGCTGGCAAGCGAGGATCCGGAGGCGACGGTCACGGCCGGCAACGCCAGCGGGCAGAACGACGCGGCCTCGATGTGCGTGGTGACCACTCCCGAGAAGGCCGACGAATACGGTCTGACGCCGTTGGTCCGCCTGGTGTCATGGGGGCTCGCGGGGGTGGCGCCCCACGTGATGGGCATCGGGCCCGTGCCCGCGACCGAGGCGGCGCTCGGCAAGGCGGGCCTGCGGCTGGCCGACATCGACCTCATCGAACTCAACGAAGCCTTCGCCGCCCAAGCGCTCGCCGTGATGCGGGAATGGAATTTCGGCGCCGCCGACCACGAGCGGACCAACGTGCACGGATCGGGCATCTCGCTGGGCCACCCGGTCGGAGCGACGGGCGGGCGGATGCTGGCCACCCTGGCCCGCGAACTCACCCGACGCGAGGCCCGCTACGGGTTGGAGACCATGTGCATCGGCGGCGGCCAGGGCCTGGCCGCGGTGTTCGAGCGGGTCGCCCCGACGTGATCGGGCCCCTGAGTGGTCTCACCGTCGTCGAGGTGTCCAGCTTCGTCGCCGCCCCACTGTGCTGCATGACGCTGAGTCAGCTTGGTGCCGAGGTGATTCGGATCGACCCGATCGGTGGCGCTTCCGACGTCCAGCGGTGGCCGCTGGCGGCGGACGGCACGTCGATCTACTGGACGGGGCTGAACAAGGGAAAGCGTTCGGCCACCATCGATTTGCGTTCCCCGGAAGGGCAAGACCTGGTCCGGCGGCTCATCGTCGAGGGGGACGGTGTGGTGGTGACCAACGCCGCCGGCTTGCCCTGGCTCAGCTACCAGGCCCTGGCCGACGGGCGCCCCGACGTCATCCACGTGCAGCTGCTCGGGCGCGGCGACGGGTCGACCGGGGTGGACTACACGGTCAACGCCGGCATCGGTTTCCCGCTCGTCACCGGCCCGGCCGAACATGCCGGCCCGATCAACCACGTGTTACCGGCCTGGGATGTCTGCTGCGGCCTGTACGCCGCGCTGGCCGTCGTCACCGCCCTCCGCCGCCGTGAGGCGTCCGGTGCGGGCACGCGGATCAGCCTGGCGCTCGAGGATGTCGCGCTGGCCACCGCCGGAAACCTGGGACTGTTGACCGAGCCGCAGGTCACCGGCTCCCAACGCCAGCGACTGGGCAACGCCATCTACGGCCAGTACGGCCAGGACTTCGCCAGCCGTGACGGTGCCAGGTTCATGGTTGTCACCCTGACCCGCAGGCACTTTCGCGACCTCGTCGACGTGACGGGCACCGGCGCCGCGGTGGGCGCGCTCGCCGACGCGTTGGGCGTCGACTTCGAATCCGAGGGTGACCGCTACCGCTATCGCGACGTGCTGTCCGGGCTGTTCGCCACCTGGTTCGCCGACCACACCGCCGAGGAGATCATCGCCGCTCTGTCGGCAACCACGGTGTTGTTCGAGCGGTATCGCACCTTCGCCGAGGTCGCGGCCGGCCCGAAGGTGACCGGGAACCCGCTCTTCTCCCGATTGCGTCAGGAGGGCCTGGGGGAGTACTTCGCCCCCGGCCTGCCGGTTGCGTTCGACGGCGCCCACCCCGCCGGCGCACCGGCGCCCGCCCTGGGTCAAGACACCGCCGAGGTCCTGCAGCGGCGCCTGGGCTTGACGCCCGGCGACATCGACCGCCTGACGGACGCGAAGACAATCGCTTGCTGAGCAAGCCGAAACGGAAAGACGACGCATGACCAAACTCGCCCAGACCCTCGGCCTGACCGAATTCCAGACCGAAATCATCGACACCGTAAGGCAATTCGTCGAGAAGGAAGTCATCCCCAACGCCGCCGAGCTGGAGCGCGGCGACACCTACCCACAGGACATCGTCGACCGGATGCGCGACATGGGCCTGTTCGGGCTGATGATTCCCCAGGAGTATGGCGGCCTGGGGGAGTCGCTGCTGACATACGCGCTGTGCGTCGAGGAGCTGGCGCGCGGCTGGATGAGTGTGTCCGGGGTGCTCAACACCCATTTCATCGTGGCCTACATGCTGCGCCAGCACGGCACCGATGCGCAGAAGCAGCGGTTCCTGCCGCGGATGGCGACCGGCGAGACGCGGGGCTCCTTCTCGATGTCGGAGCCCGAGCTGGGCTCCGATGTCGCCGCGATCCGGACGCGGGCCCGGCGCCAGCCCGACGGCGACTACACCATCGACGGGCAAAAGATGTGGCTGACCAACGGTGGGAGCTCGACGCTGATCGCGGTGCTGGTCCGCACCGACGAAGGCGCGGACAAGCCGCACCGGAACCTGACGGCGTTCCTGGTCGAGAAGCCGACGGGCTTCGGCGAAGTCGTGCCCGGCCTGGTCATACCGGGCAAGATCGACAAGCTGGGTTACAAGGGGATCGACACCACCGAGCTCATCTTCGACGGCTACCGGGCCGGCGCCGATGACGTTCTGGGCGGTATCCCCGGGCAGGGCTTCTTCCAGATGATGGACGGGATCGAAGTCGGCAGGGTCAACGTGTCGGCCCGGGCGTGCGGTGTCGGCATCCGCGCCTTCGAACTCGCCGTCCGCTACGCCCAGCAGCGCCACACCTTCGGCAAGCCCATCGCCGAGCATCAGGCCATCGCATTCCAGCTGGCCGAGATGGCCACCAAAATCGAAGCGGCACACCTGATGATGGTCAACGCGGCGCGGCTGAAGGATTCGGGCGAGCGCAACGACGTGGCCGCCGGGATGGCGAAGTACCTGGCCAGCGAATACTGCACCGAAGTCACTCAGCAGAGCTTCCGGATCCACGGTGGCTACGGCTATTCCAAGGAATACGAGATCGAGCGGCTGATGCGTGACGCGCCGTTCCTGCTCATCGGCGAGGGAACCAGCGAGATCCAGAAGTCCATCATCAGCAAGCGGCTGCTCGCCGAGTATCAGGTGTAGCGATGACGGTTCCGGATTTCGCGGCGCGACCGCAGCTTTCCGACGACGTCGCGCGCTTGATCCGCCAGCGGATCTTCGATGGCACCTACGTCGCGGGGTCCTACGTCCGTCTGGACCAATTGGCCGCCGAGTTGGGAATCAGCGTCACACCGGTGCGGGAAGCGCTGTTTGCCCTGCGCGCAGAGGGCTTGATCGCCCAACAGCCGCGACGCGGTTTCATGGTGTTGCCGGTGACAGGTCGCGACGTCACCGACGTCGCGAATGTGCAGGCACACGTCGGCGGCGAACTCGCGGCGCGGGCCGCGACCAACATCAGCGACGACCAACTGCGCGAACTCAAACAAATCCAGGCGGAGCTCGAAGACGCCTACGCCGGCGACGACGACGAGCGCACGGTGCGCCTCAACCACCAATTCCACCGGGCCATCAACGTCGCCGCGGACTCGCCCAAACTCGCCCAGCTGATGTCCCAGATCACCCGCTACGCACCGGAATCGGTGTTTCCCGCCATCCAAGGCTGGCCCGAACAGTCGATGAGGGACCACCGCCGGATCTTGTCCGCGCTGAAAAAGCGCGACGAGAAGCTCGCACGCGCGGCGATGGCGCAACACCTGGCCGCGGGCGCCGTTCCGTTGATCGACCACCTCACCGCGCGCGGCGTGGTCGTCGAGGGGAGCCGTCCGCCGTCCGGCTAACCGTTGTCTTGCGCGCCTGCCTCGGCATAGGCTGCCCTCTCAAGGGGGACAAGAACACAAAGCGAGGAAAAGTGCCCCGAACTATTCGCGCAGCGGCCGTATTCGTGGCGACTGTGTCAGCTGTCGCCCTGGCGCCGCCGGCCGTCGCCGACATGCTCGACCCGATTCCCGGCAACGGTGTCTTCGTGGTGGGTGTGGACATCGCGCCGGGGCTCTACCACACGGGTGGTTCGGGGTCGGTCTTCGGTGTCTGGATAAACAACGTGCCGACGCAGGAGTCGATGTGCTCGTGGTTCACCTACAGCACGCCCGATGCGAACAAGGACCATGTGCTGCAGACGAATACCTCGATCGGTCCGATGTACGCCAACATCAACACCTCGGTCAAGGCGTTCGAGTCGCAGAACTGTCAACCCTGGACCCGGGTCTCCTGATCCCGATTCGCGTCGCTCAGCATTTCCCGCAGTCGAGGTAGGTTGACCTTGCCGGTGCCGCCGCGCGGGACGTCGTCGTCGCATGTCAGCGGTAGCCAGACCGTCGGTACCTTGAAGGCGCTCAGCAGCTTTCGCGCACAACGACTCAGATGATCGGCGGACACCGCCCCGTCACACACCACGGCCGCACCGACCCGCTGGCCCGCCGTTGTGGGCACGTTGGTGACGAAGGCGCCACGGACGCCGTTGATGGTGCGCAGCGCCTGTTCGACCTCACCGGGATAGACGGTGGCGCCGCTGACCTTGAACATGTCGTCGCCGCGTCCGTGGTAGAACAGGAACCCCTCCTCGTCGACGCGGCCCAGGTCGCCGGTGGGGTAGAAGCCGTCGACGGTGAACACGTCCTCTCGGCCGCGGCCGCAGATGCAGCGCAGTGTGTGCGGTCCCCGAATCTGGATCATGCCGACATTTCCGCCCGGGACGGGATCGCCGCTCTCGGGGTCAACGATGCGAACCTCCATGCCGGGGAAGGGTTTTCCGCAGCTGCCCCACGCTGTCACCGGCATATCGGTGTCGGCGGGATAGCCGCAGTACGGACCGAACGCCTCGGTCATGCCGAACAGCGTGGCCCGGGCGCCGGGTTGGGCCCGCTTTTCGGGCGGGAGCAGGGCCTGCAGGCTTCCGGGTAGCAGGGCCGATAGGTCGGCGCCGACGGTGGCGGCGTGGCGCGCGAGCGTCTCGGCTTGGTCGGGCCAGCCGCGAAACAACGTCACCCGCTCGGCCTCCAGCAGTCGCAGTGTCGTCTCGGGCCGAGGTATCTCCTCGGTCACCAAGACGGCGCCGGCTAACAGCGTGGACAGGACTCCGCTGCCGAAGCCGCCCACCCAGAAGAACGGCATCGGGAGATACAGACGGGTGTCGGGGGTGATGCATCGCGCATCCAGGCCCGACCGGACCGCGCCAAGCGCGCTGCCGTGAGAGTGCATCACTCCCTTGGGGGGCCCACTGCTGCCGGAGGTGAACATGATGACCAACGGGTCGGCGGCCTTGACCCTTTCCGTCAGGGCGTCGACCAGTCGGCGGGCTCGAAGGCCGGCGGTCGCGTCGGCGAGCCGGTCGGCCGTCCAGACCTGACGCAGGGCGGGCAGCTCGGTCCGCGGTGCGAGGTCGTCGAGGTAGCGGTGCCCGCGGAATTCCTCGACGCTGACCAGCAATTGCACCGCGGCGGCCCGCAGTTGGGCGGCCAGCTCCCGCGCCGTCAGCAAGGTGCTCAGCGGAACCAGCACCGCCCCGACGCGGGTCAAGGCGATAGCGACCTGCACCCAGCGGGTGCTGTTGGGCATGATCAATCCCACCCTGGTGCCTTTTCCCACA
>NZ_LZJM01000253.1:0-4038 GCF_001667665.1 Mycobacterium sp. E342 | reverse complement strand
CGGTAGCGGGTTGTTGTTGGCCCAGTTGGCCCCCGATTGTCTCGAGTACTGGGGTACGGACTTCTCCGCGGCGACGATTCAGCAGCTGCAGGCGGCGGTGGCGTCGCAGTCCTGGGCGGATCGGGTGCGGTTGCGGGTGCAGCCGGCCGATGCGGCCACGGGATTGCCGCAGGCGCATTTCGATGTGGTGGTGCTCAACTCGGTGATCCAGTACTTCCCCAGCGCGGGCTATCTGCTGGATGTGCTGGCAGCCGCGATGCGGTCGCTGGCACCGGGCGGGGCAGTGTTTATCGGCGACGTGCGCAACCTGTCGTTGTTGCAGGCATTTACCACCAAGGTGTTGTGCGCCAACACCACCGGTGATGAGGACACCGCCGCGGTGCTGCGTGAGCGGGTGCGCCGCGAAATGCTTGCCGAGCAGGAACTGCTGTTAGCGCCGGAGTTCTTTGCGGCGTTGCCCCAACACCTTCCCGACATCGCGGCTATCGATGTGCAGCTCAAACAGATGAGTGCGGTCAACGAACTCAGCAGCTACCGATACGAGGTCGTACTGCATAAAGCGCCGGTGTCGGCGCGCTCGCTTGCTCACCTACCCTGCCAACCCTGGCAGCGGTTCAAAACCCTGGCCAGGCTGGGCGCATACCTGCAGTCACAGCGCCCGCCGGAGCTGCGCGTCACCGCAGTGCCCCACGGCGGGATATGGCCTGATGTGGCACTGGCATCCGCGCTGACCGCCGCCGGCGACCGAGTGCCCCTCAGCCAGTTGCGTGCCGAAATCGCCGCCCCCGATACGGTATTGCCGCACCAGTGTCAGCTGCTGGGCCAAGAACTGGGATACACCACAGCGCTGACCTGGTCACCGACCGCTGGGCTGGTGGACCTCATCTTCACCCACACCAGCCACACATCTGACGACTCCCCGCTGCCCGCGCTGTCAGATCTCTACCTGCCCGCCACACCGGTGGGCTCAATTGCCGGCTATGTCAACGACCCCTCAGCCATCGAACGAGTGGCCGAACTGCGCAGCTTTGCGGCTGGCCGCCTGCCCGAATACATGGTGCCCGCAGCGATCATGGTGCTCGATGCCCTGCCGTTGACGGTCAACGGCAAACTCGACCGGCGCGCGTTGCCCGCCCCGGAATTCATCAGCGCGGCGCCATACCGCGCGCCGCGTGACCACCACGAACACGTGTTGGCCGCGCTGTTCAGCGACGTTCTCGGAGTGACACGAGTCGGCATCGATGACATGTTTTTCGATCTGGGTGGCCATTCACTATCAGCAATCCGGCTAGTGGCGCGGATCCAGGCCGAACTCAGTGTCGACGTCCCGATCCGGACATTGTTCGACGTCCCCACCGTCGCCGGACTGGCCCAATGGCTCAAAGAACATCCCAGCAAACCCGCGATCGCACCCTTAACAACACAACAGCGGCCCGCAGTGGTGCCGTTGTCGTTTGCCCAGTCCCGCTTGTGGTTTATCGACCAGCTACTGGGCCCGTCAGCGGTCTACAACATGCCCATCGCACTACGCCTGCACGGGCCATTGAATGCTGACGCCCTGGGGGCCGCACTCGCTGACGTCGTGACCCGCCACGAAAGCCTGCGCACCATCTTCCCCGCAACCAACGGAATCCCCCACCAGACAGTAGTACCCACCGAACAAACAGATTTTGGCTGGGCCATCATCGATGCCAGCAACTGGCCGCCCGAGCGCCTCCAGGACGCCATCGCCGCAGTCACGCGTCACACATTTGATCTAGCAGCCGAGATCCCCTTCCACGCAAGGCTTTTCCACCTACACGAGGATGAGTATGTGTTGGCGGCCGTAGCCCACCACATCGCTGCTGATGGCTGGTCAATCACCCCACTGGTAACCGATTTAGCAACCGCCTATACCGCCCGATGCGCCGGCCAGCCCCCCAACTGGACCCCGTTGCCGGTGCAATACGCCGACTACACACTCTGGCAACGACAACAACTCGGCGACCTCAACGACCCCAACAGCCCGATCACCGCACAACTGGCCTACTGGCAACACGCCCTAGCCGACATACCCGAACGCCTAGCACTACCCACCGACCGACCCTACCCACCCGTAGCCGACCACCACGGCGCCAACCTCACCATCAACTGGCCCGCGCAACTGCACCAGCAAATCGCGCGGTTAGCCCGCGAGCATGATGCGACCAGTTTCATGGTCATCCAAACCGCCCTCGCAGTACTGCTGGCCAAACTCAGCACCAGCACCGACGTAGCCACCGGATTCGCCACCGCCGGACGACGCGACCCGGCCCTAGATGAGCTGGTCGGGTTTTTCGTGAACACCTTAGTGTTGCGGGTCGATCTGGCCGGCGACCCCAGCATCGCAGAAGTACTAGCCCAGGTGCGCGCCCGCAGCTTAGCCGCCTACGAACACCAAGACGTCCCCTTCGAAGTACTCGTCGAACGACTCCACCCCACCCGCAGCCTGACCCACCACCCCCTAATCCAGGTAATGCTGTCCTGGCAAAACCTCCCCGGACAAAACCAAGAACTGACCGCCGGGCTGGCCTTGGGGGATCTGCAGGTCACACCGCTGCCCATGGAAACCCAGGTCGCCCGCATGGACCTGACATTGTTCCTTGGGGAACGCTGGAGCGAAGCGGGGCAGCCGGCCGGGATTGGTGGGGTGGTCGAGTTTCGCACCGATGTGTTCGACCCCGCCAGCATCGAGCTGTTGGTCACCCGGTTTGAACGGGTGCTGGCGGCCATGGCCACCGATCCCACCCAACAAGTCTCTTCGGTCGAGGTACTCGACGCGCAGGAGCTGGCCTGCCTGGGTGGGTGGGGGAATCGTGGCGTGTTGGACCGCCCGGTGGCTTCGACGGTGTCGATTCCGGATGCGTTTGCCGCCCAAGTGGCCTGCGCCCCGGAGGCGGTGGCACTGAGTTTCGGGGACCGGTCCTGGACGTATCGGGAGCTTGATGAGGCCGCGAATCGGTTGGCGCACTTACTCGTTGCCCAGGGCGCCGGCTCCGGTCGGTACGTGGGGATACTGATGGAGCGCGGCGCGCAGGCCATCATCGCGATTCTGGCGGTGCTCAAGTCCGGGGCGGCCTATGTGCCAATCGATCCCGGATGGCCAGCCGCGCGGATCGGGTTCTTGCTCACCGACGCCACCCCGACCACCGTGGTGACCACCACCGAGTTGTACTCACGGCTAGATGGCCATGGCGTGCCAGTCATCGATGTCACCGACCCCGTGATCGATGACCAACCGGCCACCCGACCACCGGGTCCGGCGTCTGAGGACATTGCGTATTTGATTTACACCTCGGGCACCACCGGGGTGCCCAAAGGCGTGGCCATTACCCACCACAACGTGGTCGGGCTGCTGGAGTCGCTGGATGGGCAGTTGGATCGTGCGGGGGTGTGGTCGCAGTTCCATTCGTATGCGTTTGACTTTTCGGTGTGGGAGATCTTTGGCGCCCTGCTGGGTGGGGGCCGGTTGGTGGTGGTGCCCGAAGCGGTGACCCGTTCCGCGGATGATTTCTGTGCCTTGCTGGCCGCCGAGCGGGTCAGTGTGTTGAGCCAGACCCCGTCGGCGTTTTATGCCCTGCAAACCGCCCAGGGAGTGTCACCGGAGGTGGGCCGGCAGCTGGCGCTCGAGACGGTGGTATTCGGTGGGGAAGCCCTCGAGCCAGCGCGTTTGAGGCCGTGGTGGGATCACCATGCGGGATCGCCGCGGTTGATCAACATGTACGGCATCACCGAAACCACGGTGCATGCCTCGATACGCCCGATCGTCGAGAGCGACGGCGGCACCAGCGCTAGTCCGATCGGGGTGCCGTTGACCCACCTGGGCTTCTTCGTCTTGGACCCGTGGTTGCAGCCGGTGCCGGCCGGGGTGGTCGGGGAACTCTATGTGGCCGGTCATGGTGTGGGGGTGGGGTATTGGGGCCGCTCACCATTGACCGCGTCCCGGTTCGTGGCGTGTCCCTTCACCGGGGCACCGGGGGCACGGATGTATCGCACCGGGGATCTCGTGTGTTGGGGCCC
>NZ_LZJM01000252.1:0-840 GCF_001667665.1 Mycobacterium sp. E342 | reverse complement strand
ATCTGTGTCTCCTCCAATTATGTTGACACGAATCAAAAGTCATGAGTTACCACTCTCGAACCAGACCAACCTGGGTCACAGAGGCCACGTGATTGCCGCCCACCGAAGAGCCGGCCCATACAGAACGCCCTGCCTTCCGAGGCGCTGGGCGACACCTGCTCGAGGAGCAGCCACTCATCAATGCGGAAGGGCGATGAAACCATAGACAATGATCGAGGGTGAACGTCTTAATATCGCGATGGGGCTTGATTTCGTGGGGCGTAAAGGCGCTCATCAACAATGTCAGACCAGCGACACATGTGGCGATGGCACTGTGGACCGCTTGGGGAGCGTCGAAGGGTGCCGATGTCCGCACCCATTGGCGCGACAGCGTACCCCGGCCGGTTGTCGTGAGAGGTCCGCGCACATGCGAATCCGGGTACCAGTCGACTTCCAGAGAAGACCATCGTCGATAGAATTCCGGCCAGTCCTCGGGAAATGGACGCAGGCCCGCGCCAGCCGACGGAGGACCGTCGACAGCCTCGGCAGCCAGTTGATGCTCCGGTCCATTGCCTGGGACGTGGAACGCGGCCAGCAGGGAAAGCAGCTGTCGACCCTGCTGCTCGGCTATGACCCGCCGGTTGGACAGCGAGCCGGAGCCGCGCAACCGCTCGACGTGAAATTCAATCGGCGGCCCGATTAGCCCCGTGGAGAGGAAGTGGGTCTGAACAGAGTGCGGGACACGTTTTTCCTCGACGGTCTTGGCCGCTGCCAATAGCGCTTGACCCGCCGCCTGTCCGCCGAAGACCCGAGGCATACCGATGTCGGGCGTGATCCCTACGTAGGAATCGCTTGCGACGA
>NZ_LZJM01000251.1:0-18376 GCF_001667665.1 Mycobacterium sp. E342 | reverse complement strand
GCCCTCCAGGCGCGCGAGCGCGGACCCCAGGCAGAAGTGGGTGCCCACGCTGAAGGTGAGGTGGGGGCGGACGGTGCGGTGGATGTTGAATTCGCCCGCGTCGGTCCCGAATTGGCGTTCGTCGCGGCAGGCCGCACCGATGAGCATCATCAGGACGCTGCCCTCGGGCACCGTCCGGCCGTACAGCTCGACGTCGCGGGTCACATACCGCGAAACGTGCGGGGCGGGCGGCTCGTAGCGCAACAACTCCTCGATCGCCTGTGGGATCAGCTCGGGATGCGCGACAAGGTCGCGACGCTGGTCGGGGTGCTCGGCGAGAACCTTTCCGGCCCAACCGATCAGCCGGGTCGTGGTTTCGTTGCCCGCGCCGGCCACGACGTTGAGGTAGACGAGGATCTCGTCGCGGGTGAGCCGACGCGTGGTGCCGGTCTCGTCGACGAATTCGACGTTGAGGAGCTCGGTCATGATGTCGTCCGACGGATGGTCGGCGCGCCAGTCGATGTAGGCCTCGAACTGCTCGCCCACCGACAGCCCGTGCTCGGCCGCGGCCATGGGCTTGCCCGCCTCGGTGCGCAGCTGTGCGTTGCCCCGGTCCCGGATGTACACCTGGTCGTCTTCCGGGATCCCGAGCAGCGAGCTGATGACCTTCATCGGCATCAGGGCGCCGAGGTCGGCGACGAAGTCGAAGTGGCCCGAGCCGACCAGCGGATCCAGCAGTTGGGCGCAGTAGTCACGGATCATCGGCTCGAGCGCTGCGATCCTGCGCGGCGTGAACATGCGCGACAACAGCTTGCGGTGCACGTCGTGAATCGGCGGGTCTTCGAAGATGAGCATCCCCGAAGGAATCTCGAGGTTGGCCTTGATCAATTCCAAAATGGCACCCCGGGCGGAACTGAAAGTCGCGTGATCAACCAGCGCTTTGTTCACGTCGGCATATCGGCTCACCGCGAAAAAGTCATATTCGGCGTTGTAGTAAAGCGGCGCCTCTTCGCGCAGCCGCGCGAACATCGGATACGGGTCGGCGATCAGCTCGACGTCGTACGGGTCGAATCGCACATGGCTCTCGGTGCTCGTCGTCACGAAATCCCTCCTACGGCCGCCGCTCCCGGGCACCCGTACCGCCTCCGCGGCGCTGGCGCCCCTGGTGTTGCAGCGCCGGATCCGGTTCGGGCAATTTGTACACTCCGCTTAAATGCGTTGCTGTGACATGCGCACGGGCGGGGCCAAAATCCGCCCGCCAGCGTGGCGTAACTCTATTCTCGTAGAGAACCATACTGCCCATGGTCTGGCAAGACCCTATGCCGCATGAGCCGCCGCCGATACGCACATGCCCGGTCCGTCACCCGGTCGCCGTGGCGCGCCGCGCCGGGCGCCGCTCGGCGGTCTCGGTCAGCCGGCCCCGGTGCGGACTGCGCAGGATGCCGGCCGCGATGGCCGAAAGGATCCCGTCGAGCCGCTCGGGGGTGTCGACGATCCGGTCGCCGTGCGCCAACCGCAGCAGCAGGCCGTTGATGAACGTCAGCGTCACATTGCTCAGATCCTCGACCACAGGGGGATCCAAGTCCGCGCCGTGCGGCATGAGCTGAACCAGGATCTCGCGATGCAGCTTGGTGAATTCGTCGGTGGCCCGCTGCAGAATGGCGGCCAGCGACGGGTCGCGGGCGGCCTGCATGGCCAGCTCGTAGCGGGCTCTGGTCCGGGACAATTGCGGCTCGTTCCCGGATCGGATGACCACCTGCGACAGCCGCGAGGGCGACGGGTTGTCCCCCCGGCCGTCGGAGTCGTCGGCGACGGACTGCAGGTCGGCGAGATCCAGCTCGGCGAGGCGCTCGGCCACGGCGCGCAGCAAGGCCGAGCGGGTGCGGAAGTAGAACGACGTCGTCCCGTCGGGGACCTCGGCCTTGCGGTCCACCTTGAGATGGCTCAGTCCCTTGGCCCCGTCGTCGGCCAACAACTGAATCGCCGCGTCGCATAGGTCGCGGCGGCGCTCACCGGGATTAGGCTTGCGGCGTTTGTCCATGGCGTCCTCTCCGGTCGAGACACTACTCTATATTCGTAGTGTCGGTAAGGGCCCATTTGCCGTGCGATTCGGCTGGAAGAATGGCCGGATGATTCGACGCCGGATCGGTGAACCGGTGGATGCGGTGGCGCACCGCTCCACACGTGGCCGCTTGCGCGTCACGGCCGCCTGGCTGGCGTGCGGTGGCCTGCTCGGCGCGCTGACGTGCGGCTGCCACGCGACGCGGCACCAAGCCGCCCCCACCACGTCGACCGCTACCGCGGCACCCACGACAACCGCACCGGTAGCCTCGGCCGCACCCATCGTGAAAATTGCGCCGCTGCCGGTCCGCCCGGTCAACAAATCACAGCCGACCAGCCCGCAGAAGTGCCCGGCCACCGACCCGAATCACGGCGTAGCGCCGACCGATGCGCTCACCACGTGCGACATCGGACGAACAACGCTGTACATGCTCGGCCCGGAGACCATGCAGCTCGGGCTGCTACACGTCGACCCACCGAAGTCGCTGACCGCGGGCTTCTACGACGTGACCCTGAGCCTGGATCCCCCGTCGGCGGCCGCATGGGCGTCATACACCGCCGCGCACCTGCAGGACCACGTGGCCTTCATCCGCGACAATCTGGTCATCGAGGCGCCGATCATCGAAGAACAGGTCACTTCCGGACGCATCGCGCTGACCACCCAAACGGCCGAGGGTGCCGCACAACTGGCCCAGCTGGCTGGCCGGCCGGCCTGACACGGCGTCCGGCGTAGGCGTATTCGGCTCTCCCCCAAGGGGATCCGTCCGAAGATCAGCTACGCCGGATCAGGTGCAGGGAACCCCGTGCGGGCCACCGATCCAATGACCGGGCGGCGCCTGCCAGGGACAAATCTGCTTGACCTGCCCAGGCGGCAGCGGGTTCCAGTGACCACCGTCGACCACGTGCGGACCCGGTGGAACCGGCGGAGGCCACGGTCCCGGGTGGGCCTGTGCCACACCGGCACCGAGGCCGAGTGCCGCCGCGCTCAACGCGCCGGCGACAGCGGCTTGACCTGCGATTTTCTTGAGATTTACCATTTCTGGCCCCCTCTCGGTCCAGGGCTTGCCAGAGGCGGCGTCCGCACTGCGCGGATAGGACCGATTTCCCGACCTCAAATTGTCACAAAAGGTTACCCCAGGTCGCGAAATGTCAAACCGTCTTGTCAAACCGCCTTCAGGGGCCGACTCAGCCATCCCGGTCGGCGGCGGCGCGGCGCGCGAATGCCGGGGCGTGCTCGGGCCGCACGCCGACGCCGACGAAGTAGGCCGGTATGGCCGACAGCCACGGCAGCCGATGCATCAGGCCGAGCAGCGCGGCCGGCGGCGTGGGATCCGCACCGCGCAGCAGCGGCCCGAGCAACATCCGGTGCAGCACCTGCTGGACCAGTTGCGTCACCACCGTGGGGAACACGCGCCTGCGGTGCACCGCGGCGAGTTCGCGGCGGCCGACCCGGTGCCGCCGCAGCGGTTCGGCCAGCACCGTCGCGGCGGCGACGGCATCCTGGATGGCGAGGTTGATGCCGACGCCGCCCAACGGCGACATCGCGTGGGCCGCATCGCCGATGCACAGCAGCCCCCGAGTGTGCCAGCGGCGCAGCCGATTCACGTGCACGTCCAGGTGTTTGACGTCGTCCATGGATTGCAGCGCCGCCACCGATTCGGGCATGTCCGGGAGCAGCTCTTCGACGTCGCGCCGGAACGCGTCGATGCCGCGCGCTCGCAACTGGGCGTCGGTGCCCTTCGGCCCGAGGTAGGCGATCTGGAAGTAGCCCTCGCGCGGGATCACGGCGAGCCCTTTGCCCGGACCGAGGCGGGGCAGGAAGGAGTATTCGGTGTCTTCCTTGTGCGGCAACCGAAACCACCACACGTCGAACTTCACCGGGTATTCGCGCGCCGTAAGGCCTGCCGCCCGGCGCGCGACCGACCAGCGGCCGTCGCAGGCGACGGTCAACTCGGCCCGCAGTTCGCCCGGACCGTCGGGACCGCGGTAGCGCACTCCGGCAACCCTGCCGTCGTCCCACAGGAGCCCGGTGACTTCGGTGTTCATCCGCAGCGAGAAGCTCGGCTCCGCCTGTGCCGCATCGGCCAGCAGGTTGAGCAGGTCCCACTGGGGCACCATCGCGACGAAGGGATGCGGCTGGCGCAACCGCTCGAAGTCGACGTAGGTCACCGACCGCCCGTCGGATTCGAGCTTGGCGGTGCGGACCTCGGTGAATGGCAACGCCGCGAAAGGTTCCCACAGACCTAGTTCGTCGAGCAGTCGCATCGTGGTCGGGTGGACGGTGTCGCCGCGGAAGTCACGCAGGAAGTCGCCGTGCTTCTCCATCAGGGTCACCTGCACACCCGCCCGGGCCAGTAACAGCCCCAGCACCATGCCGGCCGGGCCGCCACCGACGATCGCGCACGTCGTCGTCTCAGCCATCAGAACCCAGCCATCAGAAACTCAGCCGTCACAGCTCGAGGTCGAACACCGAGACGGGATCGAGAATCACGCCGTTCTCCTCGACGTAGCAGTCCCACAGCGTCAGCAGCTCGGCCAGCTTGTCGGGGTGCGAGTCGGCCAGGTCGTGGATCTCTCCGGGATCCGCGGCGAGGTCGTAGAGCTGCCAACTGCCCGCGCCGTACGGTGCCGGCAGGTGCAGCGCCTTCCAGTCGCCCTGCCGAATGGCGCGGCGGCCGAACAATTCCCAGCCCGTGCCGGTATCGGCGCCGTGCACCGTTTCCACGCCGCCCGACAGGTATCCCATCAGGGAACGGCCGCGCATCGGTGCCACTTCGCGCCCGCGATATGCCGCCCCGGGATGCGCGACCCTCGCCAGTTCGAGCACCGTCGGCGCGATGTCCATGACGGTGCTGAATGCGGTGCCGATCTGTGCTTGCCGGTCGAATCCGGGCCAGGTGATGAATCCGACCACCCGGATCCCGCCTTCGGTGGTGAACGCCTTGTGCAGCCGCGACGGCGCCGTGGCGGCTTGCGCCCACCGCGGCCCATACCAGATGAACGAGGAGGGCCGGCCGAGGTTGTCGACGCTGTTGTCGCAATGCTTTTCGATCTGCTCGGCGATGCGGGGACCGACCAGCGGCATCGCTTCGACGATCGCGCCCTCGGCACCGTTGTCGGACAAGAAGATCACGACCGTGTCGTCGAGTTCGCCGGTCTCCGACAGGTAGTCGATCACCCGGCCGATATTCCAGTCCATCCGGTCGACCATGGCGGCGTAGACCTCCATGCTGCGGGCCGACACCGCGCGCTGTTCGTCGGTCATGTCGGCCCACTCCGGTGCCCCGTCGGCGACGACTGGGTGCGGCTCGACGTCCGCAGGGCACAGGCCCAGCCGCTTGAGCGCCGCCAGGCGTTCCTCGCGCAGCGCGTCGGGGCCGGCGTCGTAGCGGCCACGGTATTTCGCGATGGATTCGTCCGGTGCCTGCAGCGGCCAGTGGGGGGCCTGGAAGGGCAGGTACGCGAAGAACGGCCGGTCGTCGCCGGGCGCGCGTTCCCGCAGGTACTGCAACAGCTTGTCGGTGTAGGAGTCCGACGAGTAGAAGTCGTCCCCGACGGTGACGAACCGGTCGTCCTCGGTGTAAAGCGTTGGCACCGGCGAGAAACTCCGGGCCCCGCCGCCGCCGAAGTGGCTGGCCCCGGCCGGCAGCAGCGCGAACGACCGCTCGAATCCACGTGCCCAGGGCGATGTCTCGATGGTGGCGCCCAGGTGCCACTTGCCGGACATCAACGTCAGGTATCCGGCGTCGCGCAGCAGTTCCGGCAACGCCACCACCCTGTCGTTCAGGTAACCCTCGTACCCCGGGGCGCCGCGGAAGCCGGGGCCCGCCACCTCCAGCATCGTGCCGATACCGGCGACGTGGTGGTCCGTTCCCGTCAGCAACATCGCCCGGGTGGGCGAGCAGGCCGGCGCGGAATGGAAGTCGGTGAACCGGACGCCGGCGTGGGCGAGCCGATCCAGGTTGGGCGTCTCGATTTCTCCGCCGAAAGCGCCGATATCGGAAAACCCGAGGTCGTCCGCAACGATCACGAGGAAGTTGGGCCTCTTCACGCTGATGCATCCTGCCAGGTCCGGCCGCGGGGCGGAATGCCGCCGCGATGGCACGTGGTTATTGTCAAAGCGGCGCCGTGCGCGCCCGCGAGACGGGAAGGGCTCTTGGAGATGCTGACACAGTTCGGGATGTCCATTCCGCTGGTCGCCGCCCCGATGTCGGGCGGCCCGACCACGCCCGCGATGGTGTCGGCCGCGAACCGCGCCGGCGCCCTCGGCATGCTCGCCGCGGGTTACAAGACCGTGGAGGCTGTCGAGGCGGAGCTGAAAGACGTTCGGGCCGAAGGCATCCCGTTCGGCATCAACCTGTTTGCGCCCAATCCCCTACCGGTCGACCCGCAGAGTTACCGGGCTTATGCCGCGGTCATTCAGCGCGATGCCGACCAGTTCGGCTTGACGCTGCCCCCGGACCCCGTCGAGGACACCGACAAATTCGACGAGAAGATCGCGCTGTTGCTCGACGACCCGGTTCCGATGGTGTCGTTCACGTTCGGCATCCCGCCGCGCGGCGTGATCTCCGCACTGCAGAAGGCCCAGACCGTGGTGGTCCAGACGGTGACCACGCCCGAGGAGGCGGTGCAGGCGCGCGACGCCGGAGTCGACATGCTCGCCGTGCAGGCCGTCGCCGCCGGTGGTCACTCCGGCACGCTCTCGCCCCGGAAGCCGTTGACGCCGGTGCCGACCGCCGAGCTGGTCGAACGGGTCGTCGCGGCGGTGCCGCTGCCGGTGATGGCCGCCGGCGGGCTCGCCACTCCCGCCGCCGTGGCCGAGGTGGTCCGCGCCGGGGCGGCGGCGGCCGCCGTCGGGACGGTTCTGTTGCGCGCCGACGAAAGCGGCGCGTCGGCCACCCACCGGGCGGCCCTGACCGATCCCAGGTACACCGAGACGGTGCTCACGCACGCCTTCACCGGCCGCCCCGCCCGCGGGCTGCGCAATGCGTTCATCGACGCCCACGAGGCTCAGGCGCCGCTGGGCTATCCCGCCCTTCACTACCTCACCAGCCCGCTGCGCAAGGCCGCGGCCGCGGCGGGCAAACCCGACTTCGTCCACCTCTGGGCGGGCACCGGATATCGCAACGCCACCGCCGAACCGGCGGCCGCCATCCTGCGGCGGCTGGCTTCCGACCTGTGATGTTTTAGAACTCGAAGCGGTTGAGCACGTCGTAGTTGCGGGCACCCGCAAACCACATCACCCGGTAGATCGTCCGCACCGCGGTCGAGTCGATCCGCTGGTAGCCCGCCAGGATCGACGTCTGCTCGAGCAACCGGAGCCTGGGGTTCCACGTCTGCAGCTCCCGCGCGTCGCGGATGCCCCACTTGATGATCCCGCGGGTGAACACCTTCGACAGCAGCGGCGCCAGCGCCGAGAGGGTATCGAAATGCATTTCGCCACAGTCGAATCGGTCGGTCAACCGCTGTAGCAGCTGCCGCACCTGCGGCTCGGTCAAGTACATCAGCAGGCCCTCGGCGACCACCAGCGTGGGGCGCCCGGCCGGGACCTGATCCAGCCACTGCGGATCGGTCACCGACGAGCCGATCATCCGGTAGCGCTCCGTGTCGTGGTAGAGCCGCCGCCGCAGCTCGATCACGGCGGGCTGGTCGATGTCGAACCACGAAACCGACGACGGCACCGGGAGCCGGAACGCCCGGCCGTCGAGACCGCAACCAAGATGCAGGACCACAGCGTCGGGGTGACACCGCAGGAAATCCGCGCACCAGTCGTCGAGCGTTTTCGCCCGCAGGGCGACCAGGTACTGGTTCGACGCAGGCAGCGAGCTGCGATGGATTCGTTTGAAGTCGTAGATGATCCGGTCCACCGCTTCCGCGGCGGTCTTGTCATCCAGAATGGGCCGGCAGGAACGGCTTTCACACGCGCGCAGGTAGAGCGTGACGAGGTTCGTCCACTCCACCGAGCCCCAGGGCACGGAGCTGAAGTCGACTTTGGCGGTGGCCATGTCGTCAGAACGCGTCGGGATCGCGCTGCACCTCCGCCGGCACCGGGTGCCGGTACAGGCGGGACGCGTTCTCCCAGGTGAACTTGCGAATCACGTCCGGGGGCAGGTCGCCGACTTGTTCGTGGATGGTCTGCTGGGTGTGCGGCCACGTGGAGTCGCAGTGCGGGTAGTCGGCTTCCAACATGATGTTGTCCACACCGATCCGGTCGCGCTGGACGAACGACGATTTGTCCTCCACGGCGCAGAACCAGAAGTTCCGCGTGAACACCTCTGCGGGAGTGAGGCTTTCGCCCAGGGCCTGCCAGGTGCCGTACATCGCGTGATAGCTGAGCATGTGGTCGAGTCGATCCAGCAGCCCGGCGACCCAACCGATTCCGCCCTCCGATAGGCAGATCTTCAGGTTGGGGAACCGGCTGGGGAGGCCGGAATACAGCCAGTCGACGGCCGCCGAGATGGCGTAGGCGAAGAACAACACCCCCTGCACGTCCGGCGGCGCGTCGGCGGTGGTGGACGGCGACGACCCCGAGGAGCCGATGTGCAGGTTCACCACCGTGTCCGTCTCGGCGCACGCCGCCATCATCGGATCCCAGTGCCCGGAATGAATGCTCGGCAAGCCCAGCATCGCCGGGTTCTCGCTGAATGTCACCGCGTGGAACCCACGTTCGGAGTTCTCGTAGATCATCGTCGCGCCGAGGTCGGGTTCCAGCAGCCACGGCAGCTGGCACGGAATGATGCGTTCGGGGTACGAGCCCGCCCACTCCTCCAGGTGCCAGTCGTTCCACGCGCGCACCGACGCCAGCGCCAGCTCGCGGTCGCTGGTGACCTGTTGCAGCCGCTGGCCGGCGAATCCGGGGAGAAAGGACGGGAAGTTGAGCGAGGCGTAGATGCCGTTGAGGTCCATGTCCTTGACGCGCTCGTGGATATCCCAGGCGCCCCTGCGCATTTCGTCGAACCGCACCGGTTCGAAGCCGTATTCGGCGACCGGCCGGCCCACGACCGCGTTGAACCCGACGTTGGGCAGTTCCCGGCCGTCGTAGACCCAGGTCTGTCCCCCGCTGCCGGTTTCCACCACTTTGGGTGCACGGTCGGCGAACTTGCGCGGCAACCGTCCGGTGAAGGTATCCGGCGGTTCGACGATGTGGTCGTCAACCGAGATCACCGTGTAGCGCCGCGGCGCCCGGGGCGGGTCCGGCAGGAAGGTGACGGAACGCTGCTCGCCGGTCTTGGCGGTGGTGAAGCTGAGGTCGGCGGCCAGCTCGTCGATCGATTTCACTCGTCAATCTCCTTGCCCGACGGCGTCGTTGAGTGTGCGGTTCACGTGAGCACGTCGGGATCGGCCTTGATGGTCATCCTGGCGGCTCCCGCCCAGTACACGTCCGCGGCCCGTTCGACGAGCGACCGCTGCATGCCCGCCATGTCCGACCAGTCCATGGCCACCGGCTGGATGCCGGTGAGCAGCACGTCGTAGGCCAGCTTGCACACCCGTTCGATGGATGCGGCGCGGTAGACGGCCTCGGGCAGGTTGCGTCCGGTCGCGATGACGCCGTGGTTGGCCAGGATGGTCAGGTTGGCGGCGCCGATGCGGGCGGCCAGTTCGGCGGCGCGCGCCGGGCTGTCGATCTCGCCGTCGTAGGTGTCCACCAGGCACAGGTCGTCGAGGAAGAGCGACCCGGTCTGGTGCACCAATTCGGGCAGCCGGCCCAGCGCGGCGAGCACACAGACGTAGTACGGATGGTTGTGGATGACCACCCGGGCGTCGTCGCGGACGCGGTGCAGCTCGGTGTGGATGTGGATCGCCGGAGTGACGTCCCAGCGGCCGCGCAGCACCCGGGCGTCGGCGTCGACCACACAGATGTCGGACGCCGTGACCTCCTGCCACCACAGCCCCCACGGATTGACCAACATCTTCGTCTGGCCGTCGGGTTGCCAGGTGATGTGCCCGGCCATGTTCTCGACGAACCCGATGGCGGCCAGGTGGCGGAAGGCCACCGCGAGTGCCTGCTCGTCGGACAGGTCGACCCCGATCGGGGGAACCACCGACGGCGCCCAGACCTCCAGGCCGCCCCGGCGCGCGTTAGGAGCATTCATGATCGGCCTCCGTTCTGGCTCGAATATCCTCGCGGAGCCGGCCTTTGGCAACCTTGCCGCCCGACGAGCGCGGGAGCTCGTCGACCACGATGAGCCGCTCGGGCAACAGCTCCTTGGACACTCCCAGCGCCAGCAGGTGTTCGACCAGCTCGGGCAGGTCGATCGTCGCCGAGTCGACGAGTTCGGCGTAGAGGCAGACCCTTTCGCCGAACACCGGATCGGGCATAGCGACCGCCGCCGCCACCGCGATGGCGGGGTGGGTGGTCACGGCGTCCTCGACCTGCGTTGCGCTGATGTTCTTCCCCCCGCGCAGGATGAAGTCGGAGGTTCGCCCGGTGACGGTCAGATACCCCTCGGCGTCGATTTCGCAGAGGTCCCCCATGCGCATCCAGCCGTCTCGGGTGAACAACTTGTCGTGATCGGTCCCGCCGAGATAGCCGAGGCTGGTCGCCGGGCCGCGGCAGGCCGGCTGACCTTTGCCCGTCGCGGTCACGTCCCTGTCCCCGTCGAAGAGCCGGACTGCCATTTCGGGCACGATCCGGCCGCCGGTGCGCAGTCGGCGTTCTCGCGTGTCATCGAGGGTGGTGGCGCTCAACATCCCGGTTTCGTTCGAGCCGTAGAACTGCAGGATCTTGGCGCCGGTGAGCTCCTCGAACTCGGCGGCCGGCCGGTACGGCAGCGCCTCACCGCCGGTGAACACGACACGCAGCGAGCTCAGGTCGTACTCCCGCGTGGCGGGGTCCGCCATCAGCATGGTCAATTGCGTGCTGACACAGCACAATACGGTGGCCCGGTGCCGGGATATCGCCTCGCAGGCCGCCCCCGTGCTGAACCGTCCCAGGATGACCGCCGTGGCGCCGAGATAGATCGGCGTGGTGTGGCTGGTCCATAGCCCGAAGCCGAACGGCGTCGGGATGACCGGCAGGAAAACGTCTTCCGACGTCAGCAGCCCGTTGGCGACGGCCTTTTGGTGGAAGTAGTACCAGCGATTCTGGGTGTGCACCACGCACTTGGGCAGGCCGGTCGTCCCCGACGTCGAGTTGATGAGGAAGACATCGTCGGGCCCGAGCCGGGATTCGGCGACAAGCGCCTTGGGCGCCACCGAGACGTTGAGTCGTGGCGCGCCGGCGTCCGTGCTCAACACCAGCGTGGGGAGCGCAAGCTCGTCGGCAACGGCCGCCGCGGTATCGCCGCGCTGCTGGTCGCTGATCAGGATTTGCGGCTGGGCGCTGCGCAGTATCGCCGCGACCTCACGGGTTCCGGCGCGCGCGCCGACGCCGACGACGACGGCGCCGCAGCGCTCGATCGCGACGAACAGCACGTGCAGGGCGGCGGAGTCGACGTGCCAGACCGCGACCCGGTCGCCCGGAGCCACGCCCGCGCCGGCCAGGCTTTCGGCCAGATCGGTGGCAATGCTGTCGAATTCGCGCCACGTCAACGACGCTCCGGGGTGGTCGACGTAGGCGGGACGATCCGGTGACCGTTCGGCGTTGCTGCGCACCGCGTCCGACAACGTCGTGTCAGACCACCATCCGGCGGCCCGGAATCGGGCCGAGTCGTCGTCGGTGAATGCCGGTGACCCCGCGGTCTCCATGAGCAGATGATAGGGAAGCCGTGCGCGGCCCTGCTGCGGCTGATCCCCGCTAGGGGTCCTGCGGGGCGGGAGCGGGCGCGCCGTGTTGC
Source organism: Mycobacterium sp. E342 (assembly GCF_001667665.1). Classification (NCBI taxonomy): domain Bacteria; kingdom Bacillati; phylum Actinomycetota; class Actinomycetes; order Mycobacteriales; family Mycobacteriaceae; genus Mycobacterium; species Mycobacterium sp. E342. The sequence goes on along the minus strand of NZ_LZJM01000251.1, from coordinate 6,560 downwards.
GGGTCGGCCGCAACGTCGGGCGGACGCGGGCGGGGCTTGTGGCAGTTGCGCGTGCAACCGCAGTTGAGGCCGATGATGCAGCCGCCCCCGCCTGCGGGTTGCACCGGCAAGGCGCCGCCCGGGGCCGGCGGCGCCGGGGTCACGCTCGACGAAGAAGCGGCCGCCACGGCCACGTCGCCGGCCGACCAACCGAACGCCACGACCAGCGCGGCCCCGCAGGCGCACAGCGCCGCGGCCGTCCTGGTTCGTCCGTTCCCCACGCCTGACCACTGTAGTAACTCGCGTCGCCACGCGCAGAGCACGCGCGCACTTCAGGCGCAGTTCAAAGGACACTCCAAGAACTCATCAAGGATCCGCCAAGGGCAGCCCCCGACCGTGAAGCAGCCCGGCGCTCTTGGGATCGGTAGCGCCAGGGGTGGTTTGCACTTGCCACAAGCCACTGCCGCCGCCGGCGGCGAACCACATGGAGGTACACCACGGATGAAAACCAAGGTCGTCGTGCTGCTGGCCGGTGGGCTGCTCGCGCTAGTTCTGCTGACGCGCTATTTCGCGCTGAGCCGAGCCGGCATGCCGTTGGAGTGGATGCTCTACCTCGGGCTGCCGATCACGGGCGCCGGCGTGCTGTTCGCCCTGCGCCTCATCGACCTGGGTGCGGGATGGACCACCAGGGGCGGCGCCGTGCAGCACCACGGCGGGCTGCATGCCCACCCCACCGCGGTCCCGCTGTCGGAGCCGTCGGCTCCCGAGCGCCTCAGGCAACTGGAGGAGCTGCACGCCCGGGGCGCGATCTCCGACACGGAGTACAGCGCGCGGCGCCTACAGATCATCGCCAACATGTAGGTCGCGCACCCGCGCCGGCCGCCTGCCCGCCGTTGCCAGCCGGACCGCGTAGACGGCGGCGCTGACCCCGAACATCGCCGCCGTCAGCAGCAGCCAGCGGCCCAGAAATGGGTCCTGGGTCTGACCGGTCGCCGCCGAATAGGTCGCGGCGCCCTGCTTGATGATGCCGGGAAGGAACACCAGCAGCGTCAGACCGGCGCCCAACGCCGGCACACGGATGTGGTTGACCACCGGGACGCGCGGCGGCGCGAGCCGAGCGACGGTCCGCGACAGCAGCCCGTCGAGCAGCGCATAGACCGGGAACAACACCAGGTCGTGGGCGACGATCGCCGCGGCGAACCACACGATGATCGACTGCCACCACACCTGCGGGTTCCACAGGGTTGCCGGCCCCACGGTGGCCACCACGTAGCCCGAGAGCGCGAACCCGGCGATCAGGGTCAGCAGGTGCAGCGGGCGCGATCCGTAGAGCCTCACGAAATGGGCTCGGGCGCTAACCATTCGCGGCCGCCCGGAAGGCGATGGACTCCACCCACTTGGTGTTGTGCACCCCGGGCAACGCCGGAACGATGACGCGCGCCGGGAAGCCGTGGTCCGGGGACAGGTCCGTTCCGTTGACGCGCAACGCCAGCAGCGCGTCGGGGTGCAGCACCTGGCTCCCCTGCAACGTCGCGCGGCCGAACGCCCCGGAGCGCTCCAGCGACGAGACGTGCGCCGCTTCCGGCGCGGGCACGCCGGCGAGGCGGGCCAGGTCCGCCAGCCGCACGCCCGTCCAGCTTTGGGTCGTGGACCAGCCCTCCACGCAGGCGATCGGCAGCACGGCGGTGTGCTGCGGCAAGGCGAGCAGCGCGGAGCGGTCCAGTGCGACGGGGGCCGGGCCCCCGCTCACGGTCAGCCGCCACCGCTCGCCGGTGTTCGCGGCGGAAATGCCGGCCACGGCGGCGGTGCGGTTGATCTCGAAGTCGTTGGGCCCGTCACCGCGGGTGCGCCCGCGCGGCAGCAGCAGCGCGGCGGGCCGCGCGTAGCCGCCCAGCGTCTGACCCGCCGTGATGACCGCCATGAACAGCGCACCGCCGCCGACCAGCGCGAGGGCGCCGCGGCGGCTGACCGTCGCGGGGTGCGGGTCGGCGGCGACCAATCCGCCCGGGTCCCACGCCTGGGCCGTCGTCTCGGCACGCCCGGTGCGCAGGACGTCGCGCGGTGAGATCGAGCGCAGGCCCGCCCACATGGCCGGGATCTTGATCGCGATGTGCACGACGAAGCCGGCGATGAACACCCACGCGCCGAAGTAGTGCGCCGTGTAGAAGCTGAAACCGAAGATGTAGTCGTACTGAATGTTCAGCACGCCCGTGACGATCTCGAACAGAACGCCACCGACCAGCATCAGCAGCGAAACACGTTCCAGCAGTTGCGCTATCGATCGGGCGGGCGGCCACGCGAACAACCTCGGTATCACCGACCACAGTTTGGCCAGCACCACCGGGATCAGGATCAGCCCCAGTCCGACATGCAGGCCCTGGGTCAGCCGGTACAGCCAGGGCGGGTTGGTGGGCCAATCGAAGGTCGGCAGCTTCAACCATCCGACGTCGCCGGGGATGGCCTGGCCGAACCGCGGTCCGTAGGCGATGTACGACAGCAGGCCGGTGATGATGACGATCGGCAGCGTCGCCAGCAGCACCGAACCGAACACGGAAGTCAGCCACGGTCCCCGCAGCGGGCTGCGCCACCGCTGCGCCCGCCCGAGCCCCGGGGGCGAATGCTCGTCCAGCCGGCGCCACAGGCGCGACGGAAACCCGTAGCCTCGGGAATCATCCGTGAGCTCGGTGTCCTGGGCGTCGGACCTGCGGCGGCGGTGCATCATCGATGATCATCCACGACCGGGCGGCGAAAAGGGTTCAGATTCGGCGCCTGTTCACAGGGTGGCAGTTTGGCGCTGGCTAGCCCTGAACCGTGGGCCGGATGGTGATGTCGCCGATTTCGACGTCGTGCGGTTGTTCGATGGCGAACGCGATGGCCCGTGCCACCGCCGCCGGACGCAGGCCGAAGTCGGTCATGTTGCGGCGGATCTGCGCGCGCACCTCCGCGTCGTCGATGGAGCTGTCCAGTTCGGTGTCGACGAATCCCGGTGAGATCGACGTGGTCCGGATGACACCGTCGGTCGATTCCTGGCGCAGGCCCTCCATCAACGTGCGAACGGCGTTCTTCGTGGCGGCGTACACCGCCATGGTGGGGACGATCTTCAGCCCCGCGGTCGACACCGTCGTGACGAAATGGCCGCGTCCCTGGCGCCGAAACACCGGCAGCGCCGCCGCGATCCCGTGCAGGACGCCCCGCAGGTTGACGTCGATCATCGCCGACCACCCGTCGACGTCGAGATCGGACATCGACCCGACCTTGCTGATGCCGGCGTTGCTCACCAGGACGTCGAGCCGGCCGAACTCGCCGGTAGCCGCGGTGACGAGTCGCTCGAGGTCTTCGCGCCGCGAGACGTCGGTCTCGCAGGTGATGGCTTGTCCGCCGCGGTCGCGGATCTTTCGTGCGGTGTCGTCGAGTCGCTCGACCCGCCGGGCACCCAGGGCCACCCGCGCTCCGCGCTCGGCAAGCAGAAGGGCGGTTGCCTCCCCGATGCCGCTGCTTGCGCCGGTGATGGCCACGACCTGCCCGTCGATTCCCGCCATTGCGCTCCCTGAGTCGTGTCCGAATCCCGTTGCGGGTTAAGGATACTCGGGGCGCCCGGACTCCGGGTCAGTCCTTGCCGCGCGGTGGCGGCTGCACCTGGACGCCGGTGGCCTCGTGTTCGGGACCCGCCGCCGGGTGCTCGGCCGGGACCCGGTCGCGGAACCGGGTGCCCTCGCTGGGCCGCTCCGGATCCGGCCGGTGGACGTTGCCGCGGTAGGGGCCGGGCTTCGGCCGGGGCTTTCCGCCCGGGAAGGCCAGCCGGAAGATGCTGCGGTGCACCATCAGCCACTGCTTGCCGAACCGGCCGGAGTTGTAGGGCAGTTCGTAGCGTTCGCAGATGTCCTTGACCTGTGGCGCGATCTCCGAGTATCGGCTGCTCGGCATGTCCGGGTAGAGGTGGTGCTCGACCTGGTAACCGAGATTGCCGCTGATGATGTGGAACAGCGGGCTGCCGTCGATGTTCGCGGCGCCGAGCAATTGGCGTACATACCAACCGCCGCGCGTCTCGTTCTCGACTTCCTCCTGCGTGAACGTATAGGTCTGGTCCGGGAAGTGGCCGCAGAAAATGATCGCGTGCGCCCACACGTTGCGGACCAGGTTGGCGACGGCGTCGGCGCCGAGCGTGCGCAGGTAGGTGCTTTCCACCCCGGGCAACACCTTGTCGAGGAAGGCGGCCGCCGCGCCGACGCGGCCTCGGGTTGACACCTTGCGGAGCCTCCTGCCCAGGCGCGACTCGGCCGGCTGGTCGAGTCGGCCGCGCAACGCCAACTGCGCGAGCCCGAAAGCGCCGGCACTGATCAGCGGCCAGCCGAGGTAGTCCTTGTAGATCTGCGCACGCGCTTTGACCCCGATGCCTTTCAGGTCCTTGCGCACCTCCGACCACGGCTTCTCGCGCTTGCGGATGGCCTCGATGTCCATGTCGTGGACGGCCACTCCCCACTCGAACAGGAGCGTGAGCAGCAGGTTGTAGATCGGCTGGAACAGGAACCGGGGCTCCCATTTCTGGTTCGGGTCGATCCGCATGATCTCGTACCCGAGATCCTTGTCCTTGCCGAGGATGTTGGTGAAGGTGTGGTGGATGTAGTTGTGGGAGTGCTTCCACGACTCGGCGGTCGACGCCGTGTCCCAGTCCCAGACCGAGGAGTGGATATCGGGATCGTTCATCCAATCCCATTGGCCGTGCATGACGTTGTGGCCGATCTCCATGTTCTCCAGGATCTTGGCCATGGACAGACAGGCGGTGCCGAGCAGCCACGCGGTCTTCGAGCGCGATGCCAGCAAGAGCACCCGGCCGGCCACCACGATCTGTCGTTGCGCCGAGATGACGTTCTTGATGTAGCGACGGTCGCGGTCGCCGAGGTCGGCGAACACCTCGTCGTGGATGGCGTCGAATTCCTTTGCGAGCTTTTCGAGTTCTTGTTCCCCAAGGCGGGAAAGCGGTGATTCCACAGTCTTTTTCACGGCAGTCGTCATAAGCCGCTCCTTTCGATCAGAGTTCGAGTTCGACGTCGCCTTCGGCGGTGTTGATGCAGATCCGGACGTCCTGCTCGATTGGTTCGATCACGTCACCCGAGCGCAGGTCGCGCAGCTTGCCCGATTTCAGCGTGCCGACGCAGGTGTGGCAGATTCCGATGCGACAGCCGTAGGCGAGGTTGAGACCCGCCTTCTCGCCGGCCTCGAGAATCGATGTGCCACCGTCACATTCGACTTCCTTGTCACTGTCGAGGAAGCAGACGGTGCCGCCCTCGCCGGCGTTGGCGTCGCCGCCGATCTTGGGCTGAAACCGCTCGAAGTGCAGGCGGTCCCGATCGCCGTTGTTCTCCCAGTGCTCGAGCAACGCGTCGAGCAATTCTCCAGGGCCCGAACAGAACGCCTCGCGCTCACGCCAGTCCGGGCACACGTCGTCCAGGTCGGCGGGCGACAATCTGCCCTGTTCGGCGGTGAGGCGCAGGTCCAGCTGCATTCCCCCGTGCCGCTTTTCGAGCTCTTCCAAGGCGGGCAGGAACATCGCCTGTTCGCGCGTTCGCGCGGAATGCAGGACCACCGCGTCGCGCAATTGCTCGCGATGGTCCAGGTCGCGCAGCATGCTGACGATCGGTGTGATGCCGCTTCCGGCGCTGATGAACAACAGCTTGTCCGGCAGCGGCTCGGGCAGCGTGAAGACGCCTTCGATCTCGCCCAGCCGCACCAGGTCCCCCGGATGGATCTTGTGCACGAGATATGGCGACACCACGCCGCCGTCGACCCGTTTCGGCGTGACGCTGATCAGCCCGTCTTCGGGCCTGGGATCCGAGGTGAGTGAGTAGGCGCGCCAGTGGTAGACACCGTCGATGACCACACCGAGGCGCACGTACTGACCGGGCTTGTGGCCGGGCCATTCGTAGCCGGGCCGGATGAGAATGCTGGCCGCTTCCGAGCCCTGCTGCTCGATGCCCTCGACCTTTCCGCGTAGCTCCTTGGTGGTCCACAGCGGGTTGATCATCTCGAGGTAGTCGTCCGGCTGCAGCGGGCTGAACAACCGCCGCACCGCCCGCAGGAACAACCGCCGTCCCCATGGGACGTGGGGCTGGGCGCCGCGCTCTGCCATGTCGTCAGAGTACACAGTTGTACACTGAGTTCAAACGTGGATTTCGAATTAGCTTGTGGTGCTTTATTTTGACAGACTGTCAATGGCCACAGAGACAGCGCATGACTGTTCGCCCGTTGATATGGGTTTTGACCAGCCCCCCAGCCACGCGTCCTTGTGACGTGCCCGGACTCCCCCTCGCCCAAACATTTGTTCAGAGAACTCTCAGCCGCCCCCGCGCCGCCCGTCACGGGCGCCTATTGTTCGACGTGTGCTGATCGGATTCCTGCTCGCGCTGGGTTGCTCCGTCTGTTACGGCACGGCGTCGGTGTTGCAGGCGGCGGCCACCCGCTCCGTGGAGGCCGGCAGCGGCAGTGGTGTCGACACCGTGCTGCTGTGGCGCGCGGCTCGGCAGTGGCGCTATGTCCTCGGCGTGGGTCTCGACGGGTTCGGTTTCATCCTCCAAGTTGCGGCG